>JBDNIO010000276.1:0-5712 GCA_041688215.1 Salinisphaeraceae bacterium
ATGGGCGCTAAAGTGCCAGTAAGAACCAAGGCGAAACTGAGAGCCGCAACCATCGAGCACATGGCGCGCCTTGAACAAAATCCCGACCGCGTCAAAGCCTACTTCCAGGACCCCTACGTCAAATACGCCGCTGCAGTAATGTTAATACTTCACCTGGCCGGATCAATAAATAGTAGGTAAAGCCGTCTTCAGTTCTATACATCGGAGCAGGCGCCACGGAGACGTTATCGCCGGTAACAGATGCATCGCTACCGCTGCCCTCCACAACCGGCCAACAGTAACGCTTGCCCGAATACACTGGCGATAACCAGCTTACGAACCAAACGAGGTCTCCGGCTATGACGGACACCGACAAAACCCCTTCTATGCTGTGATGATGCACAACTTTTCGTGCCAGACCGCAGACTGACTATTAAACTATTTACGAATCCTATACCTACCAATCTAATGAACCCTAGTAAAGTTATCGGCACTTCCAGATAATTATTAGGCTCCTGAAATGGATTTACCTCAACATTCTCCTTGTTGCTGGTTGTATGGACACCCGAGCGGCAAATAGTTTCGTATATTCGCAAGCGCGTCGGCACTCACCGATGATGTGCTAGACGATGCCGAAGACACGGCACGCGAGCATCCTTTTATCACCGCGAGCACGGCAGCCACTACGGGCATCCTGATCAGCGACGAAGTCGATGAAAGCAACTATACGCGTGCCAACCAGTTCGTCGAATCCAGCTATGTTGCTATCCGGCGTGACGCAGCCACCGGTTCCGGCCAGCATGTGCAGGCGCTGGCGGTGCTCCTGAACCAGTCCGAACCCGACTCGTTCGGGCGCTGGATGCAGAGCCATTACGCCACCATATTTGACGGCAGCGGCCGCAAAGGCATGGTCGAGCGTATTCTTGCAACCCGCGATCTGGAATCCTGAGAAAACCAGGCACCGCAAATCGCTTGCAGGGTTTTAATCACGACACTGGGCAATCAGCTCAAACGACCGTAGCCGCGCGGCGTGGTCGTAAACGTCAGACACAATTATCAACTCGTCGGCCGTGGTTTCTGCAACCAGGTCAGCAATACCAGCGCGCACGCTAGCCGCAGAACCGATAATCGAACGGGCAAGCATATTCTGCGCCTGGGCCTTTTCCATGGGCGACCAGTAGCTGTCGATATCATCTATCGGTGGCAGGCTCAATCCCGGGGTGCCGCGCATCAGGTTGGCGAAAGACATCTGCTGTGTGGTGGCCAGGTTACGCGCCTGGGCATCGCTTTCGGCCGCGATGATATTAACGCCGATCATGGCATGCGGCCGTTCTAGCTGCGCCGACGGCTTGAAGCGGGTGCGGTAAATCTCCAGCGCGGGCAGTAACTGGCCCGGTGCAAAGTGCGAGGCGAACGCATAAGGCAGGCCAAGCTCTGCCGCCAGCGTGGCGCCAAAGGTACTGGAACCCAGAATCCATATCGGCACCTGCGTTCCCGCTGCGGGCACGGCCTGAACCCGCTGCCCAGGCTCGGCCGGTTCGAAGTAAGCCTGCAGTTCAAGCACATCCTGCGGAAAATGATTGGCGGCGGCCGCGGAGGTGCGCAACGCACGTACCGTGGTCTGATCGGTGCCGGGCGCACGTCCCAGACCCAGGTCAATGCGCCCGGGAAATAACCGCGCCAGGGTTCCGAACTGTTCGGCAATCACAATTGGCGAATGGTTGGGCAGCATAATGCCCCCCGCACCGACGCGAATCGTCTGGGTGCCGGCAGCCACGTGCTGGATAACCAGCGCGGTCGCGGCGCTGGCAATACCCGCCATGTTGTGGTGCTCGGCGAACCAGATACGTCGATAACCCCACTGTTCCGCGTGACCGGCGAGATCGCGCGCATTGTCCAGCGCCGTGCGAGCATCAGCGCCCTGCGTAATGCGGGCCAGGTCCAGAATCGAAAGGTTTGTCATTGTAAGGGTCTTTATAATGGGGCCAGTCTGTTTTGTAATCTTGTCATGGTTTGTTCAAGGAGACGAAAGCATGCCCGAAAACACCAACGAACTGGTATTCACCCTCGGACACGAAGAGCTCAGCATTCGCCAGCGATACGAAGCCATGAGCATCATCAACGACTTTTTCATCGCTATCTGGTTTTTGCTCGGCAGCATACTCTTCCTGTTTCCTGCCTGGGAACGTGTCGCGGTGTGGCTGTTCATCGTCGGGAGTGCCCAGTTCATTATCCGCCCAACCCTGAGATTGGCGCATCAGGTGCATCTCAAGAGAATTCCAGCCAGCCGCTGGGAGATGTAGCCTTGTGATCGCCGTTTAATCCCCTCAACGCAGGAAAATCAACCCGATGGCCAGACTGTTTTTCTATATATTCGCCGTACTCACGCCCTTGCTTGTTGCCGCCTGGGCCTGGGTCTGGCCACCCGCCGCATGGGCTTTTGCGCTGATACTGCCACTGATTGCCCTGGGCATTTACGACATTGCCTGCAAACACAACGTGCTCACCAATTACCCGGTGATCGGGCACATGCGTTACATGCTGGAATTCATCCGCCCGGAACTGCGCCAGTATTTCTTTGAATCCGATACCAGCGGGCGGCCCTTCAACCGCGTACAGCGCGATGTAATCAACAGCCGGGCCGACGGCAAGGGCGACACTTCGCCCTTTGGCACGATTCGCGACGTTGAATCTGCTGGCTACGATTTTGCCAAGCATTCCCTCGCGGTAAAAGAAGTCGATGAATCCTGTGGTCGCATTACTTTTGGCGGCCCGCAGTGCAGCAAACCCTATAACGCCTCGCGGCTGAATATCTCGGCCATGAGTTTCGGCTCGCTCTCCGCCAACGCGCTGTTGGCCAGGAACAAGGGCGCCAAACTCGGCAGCTTCGCTCACGATACCGGCGAGGGCGGGCTTTCCCCCTACCACCTGGAATACGGCGCAGATGTGATCTGGGAATTGGGCACCGCCTACTTCGGCTGTCGTACCAAAGAGGGCCGTTTCGACGATCAGGAGTTCAAGGATAAGGCCTCCAACGAGCATGTAAAAATGATCGAGATAAAACTCTCGCAAGGCGCCAAGCCGGTCGGATTCAAGCTATGTCTGGGCAAACGCTCGGAATTCATGAGCATATGCAAAGCCATGATCGCGACCGGGATTTGTCCGGACTTCATCACCATCGACGGCGCCGAAGGCGGCACGGGCGCCGCGCCGGTGGAATTCTCTGACCGTTTGGGCACTTACATAAACGAAGCACGGCCGTTTGTGCACAACTGCCTGGTGGGCGCTAATCTGCGCGACGACATCCGCATCGTCGCCAGCGGCAAAGTCGCGATGGGTTTCGACATGGTGGTGAAACATGCACTTGGCGCCGACGCCTGCAACGCGGCACGGCCGTTCATGTTCGCGGTCGGCTGCATCCAGGCCCGGCGTTGCCACACCAACACCTGTCCCACTGGGGTTGCTACGCAAGACCCGGCGCGCGCTCGTGCGGTGGACGTGGCCGGCAAGAGCTTGCGCGTAAAGAATTTTCACGCAGCCACCCACAGTCAAGGCTTTTCTGGATATTACCGGTGCGCTGGGCTGTGCCCGTCCCGATGAGCTTACTGCCGAGCTGATCTACCACCGCCCCGAATTCGGCCCGGCGCTGACCTACGCCGAGTTGTATCCGACACTGCAGCCGGGGCAATTACTGGGTAATGATGTACCCGCTTATTACGCTCAGCATTGGCGCTTGGCCACAGCTGAAAAGTTTTAAGCTCGGTTGGCGCAAGCTACCCGGATTGCCCACGCCGGCGTTTAGCCCGCTCGCTGGCCAGGATTGCCGTAGTAATGGCACCGACAATCACAATTAAAGACAGCCAGATCGTAATCTCTACAAACCCGTCAAGCAACAGCTTGACGGCGGTAAATGCCAGTACCGCAGCTATACCGTAGTGCAGATAAGGCCAGTCGCGGATCATGTTCGCGAGCAGCAAATACAGCGCCCGCAAACCAAGCACAGCGAAGATGTTGGCGCTGTAAAGTACGAAGGTGTCGTGCGTCATCGACAATGCGGCTGCGATGGAATCGACCGCGAACATGATGTCTGACAACTCTATGGCGATCAGCGCAACCGCCAGGGACGTAAGCACGCGCTTGCCGTTTTCGCGGGCGACAAACTTGCCATCATGCGTGCGCTCACTCACCGGCAAATGCTTCGACAACCAGCCCAGCGCTTTATTATTCTCATCCTGCGCCGTGGGGTCTTTGCGCAGGGTTTGCCAGGCCGCGTAAGCCAGAATCGCGGCAAAGACGTAGACCAGCCAGTGGAAACGCTCCAGCGCCGCGGCGCCCGCGAAAATAAAAATGCCACGAAATACCAGCGCGCCGATAATGCCCCAGAACAAGGCTTTGTGCTGGTAACGTTTGACTATACCCAGACTGCCGAAGATCACCAGAAAGACAAACAGGTTATCCAGACTCAGGCTTTTCTCCAGCAGGAATACGGCAAGGTATTCACCGGCCGCGGAAAAGTCTTTCAGCCACCACACCACCCCGGAAAATGCCAGGCCGGTACCAATCCACACTACGCTCCAGCCCAGCGCCCAACGCCGCGACTCGGCGCGATCGCTCGTGGTGGCGAACAGATCAATGGCAAGCAGTATCAGTACGATTACGCCAAAAACGGCCCAGGCCCAGAGCGGCAGATCAGTAGAGGCTTGCATACGATTCCCCTAGTTGGAATAGCTTTGCAGGGTACATTATCGCGGTGTGATTGCATCTGCCATGTAAATCAACAAATCACGCAAAACTGCAATGGCACTACGGGTTTTCCTCCTTGAAAAAACCAAAAAAAACTATAGCTTTGAGAGTGAACTTGAATACCAGGATTAGTTGGTACACGCATGAACAGCAGAGACACTTACCCTACGCGTAACGGAAAAAAGCAGATTATATTCCCGCGCCAGGATCCGGTAATCCATTCGCGCAATCAGCAACGCTGGGAAGGCCCGCTGGCTGAAGGTGCCCCGGCCAATTTCGAGCGTGATGGCTTCTTATGGTTTGAAGGCCTTTTCTCCCAGGAGCGAGTGCAGCCGTTTATTGATGATCTGCAGGAGATGGCCAGAGATAAACAGCTAATGGACTCGGACCAGGCCATTACCGATCCTGAGTCCGGCGAGCTGCGTTCTGTGTCCGCCATGCACGAGCTCTCGCAACGCTTCTCGAACCTGACGCGCGACCCCCGAATATAAATATAGGGCGCGCAATATACAGCAGAGCCCACGCGAAGATTAGCGCCTCCAGCGGCCGGCGGCGGCGTACCCGGCCGATCAAGCGGGCGCTCACCCACAGAAAAGGCGGCGTGCTGATCAAATAGACCAACACAAATATAAACGGGTCGATCTGGTGATTTTCGGCGACACTGCCAAGATAATCAATGATACTGGCTAGCACGAGTTTTCCAGACGAGGGGTTTTTCATCGTAGCAAATCCTAAG
The DNA here is from genome assembly GCA_041688215.1 of Salinisphaeraceae bacterium. Lineage (GTDB taxonomy): Bacteria > Pseudomonadota > Gammaproteobacteria > Nevskiales > Salinisphaeraceae > JBDNIO01. The sequence continues at coordinate 5,459 of JBDNIO010000276.1, forward strand.
GGATTTTATCCCAGCGAATCGACGGCAACTTCGCGGCAATGCAACTGCCCGAATCATCATCCACAGATAAACCTCCGACACAGTTCAACTTCTATCCCAATCACTAAGGATGCCCGTAAGCGTTCACTCACCAGCGTTGTATAGCCAAGCTAAATTACCCGGACAATAGCTTTCTGATTTCACTTTGAATCAGGCGGTTGCAATGAGCTACAGACCTGGTGGGCGCACACAGCGCAGTCCAGCCCAATGGCAGG
>JBDNIO010000277.1:0-9101 GCA_041688215.1 Salinisphaeraceae bacterium
ATGCAATCAGTGATAATGAAGCCGCTAAACGTCTACAAAACGCCAGACACTCACTCTTTGAATCTATCTTCGAACGGATGAAAGCCAGCTGACTCTTTTCGCTAACCTTCAGACTCATTTTGGGATTGGAATATGCTCTCCGCGCGTGAAGCGCTGGAGGAATTTGTACTCATCGCCAGCCCGAGCCACGGCACCACTATCGCGCTACCGGCGCAGTTGGGTGAAATGCTGTTTGGGTTATTGGGGCTCGATGCCCTGCCCATTGGCCTGTCCCCAGAAGCGCTTTACCAGTTCAGTCCGAATTCGGATTTTGTGGCGGCGGTCAACACGGTGGACGAAACCCCGGGCGATATCGACTACAGCAATCTCTACACGCTAACCGACGAGTTGGTGCAACCTGTCGTACCCGTACCCACGGCGGCGCTGGACTTTGGCGAAGACAATCCGCGTGTTGCCAACATCCTCTTGCAGGATGTTTGCCCCACACAGATTGCCGACCATGTAACCATCGGTACCACCGATACGCTTGCGTTTGAGTTGGCGCTGGACGCCATCAGCAACCCCGGCCCGGCAGACTTCCAGCGTGCCGGTGGCGCAGCGCTGTGCGCCATGCTGCCGATTGACCTGGCCGCGCTGGCCATGCCGGAAAGCGCGAGTGCCCTGTTAACGATTCTGGAAGATGACATAGGCACAGGACTCCCGGACCCGCATCTTGCCAACAGCGAACCGGCGCTCATGCCCTATGCGCAGGCGGCGCTGGATCAACAGTAGTTCAGGCGCCCACACCGCTGAATATAATTGTTACCACCAGGCGCACATTGTCCTGCAGCGCCGAGGTGTCCAGCACCTTGCTGGGCTTGCTGTCGATATAAAGATTGACCACGCCGTGAATGGCGGACCATATCGCCACGCCCTGTTCCTGGGCATTGCCGGCTTTTACCCGGCCTTCGGCCTGTGCGTTTTCCAGCTCTTCCACCAAATACGCAAACGCGGCGGTGCCGGCATCGGATAATTCCGGATATTCGTCTTCGCTGAAATCGCTGCTGAACATCAAGCGATAGAGGCTGGGATTGTCTGCGCCGAATTTGGCATAAGCACGGCAACCGGCGAACAGGCGCTTGGTCGAATCGCTGCCCGCGGCCTCGCTGGCAGCGCGTAATTCGTTCTCCAACTCGCGGAAACCCAGCGCCGCGCTAGCCGCCAGCAAATCCCGCTTACAGGCGAAATGCCGGTACGGCGCGGTGCGCGAAACACCCACCAGATCAGCCACGTTGCGCAACGTAACGTTTTCCAGCCCGGCACTTTTGGCCAGGCCCAGCGCTGCTTTTACACAGGCATTACGCACGTCGCCGTGGTGATAGCGTTTTTTCGTGGCGGGGTGCGAGGGGCTTTTTACCATTGCGGGATTATTACCTGACAGGTTGTTGACAGCGTCAACATAGCCGATTATGTTAGCGCTGTCTACATTGCACAACAGCTCTCGTGCCACGGCGCGAATCCGGGGAACAAGGCATGCGTAAAATACAGATAATACTGGTGGTAAGTGCCCTGATAGCAGTAATAACCGCCTGCGCGCAGAGTGATCAGGCGGCGCCGGCTAAACCACAGTCGCATGTTAAAACCGTGCGCGTTGCACCGGTGGAACGCGCGGATGCGGCGCGCAGTTTTGCGTTAACCGGCGTTACCCGCGCCGCGGAGCGCGCCTCTATGGCGTTTCAGGTGAGCGGTAATCTGGACAAGCGTACCGTTGATCTGGGGGACGAGGTCGAAGCCGGAGATTTGATCGCGACACTGAGTAATCCTTCCGCTAAACCGCAAGTGTCGGCGGCGCGTGCGCGTGTTGCCGAGTTGGAAACCCGGTTGGCGCAGGCGCGCCGCGACGAACAGCGCGTGCAATCCCTGTTCGACCAATCCGCGGCCACGCGCGAGGAAATAGAACAAACTCGTGCCCAGCGCGACGCTCTGCAAGCCACGCTGAATAACGGGCAAGCGCAACTTTCGCTGGCGCAACGCATCCTGGGTGAAAACCGTCTGACCGCGCCGGTGGCGGGGGTCGTCGAGCATATATTTTTCGAGCCCGGCGAGTTTGTTCCGGCCGGCCGGCCGGTGGCTGCGATCAGTGGCAGTGGGGTAATGGAAGTCGAAATTGGCGTGCCGGAAAATCTGATCAACGATATCGAAATCGGCCAGCCCGCCAAGTTGCGCTTACCGTTGTTTGATGACCGCAAAATCCAGGGCCGGGTTAGCGAACTGGCCAGCGCGGCCGGCGGCGCCGGGCAGTTGTTTCAAGTCGTGATTACTTTGGATGAAGGCCAGAATTTACGCGCGGGTCTGACCGTGGAATGGGCCGTGCAATCTTCCCGTCCAGACCAACTTATGGTGCCTATCGCGGCAGTCGTAAGCCCCGGCGGCGGCGCGGGCGCACGCGTTTATCGTGTAGTCAACGGCAAGGCACAGGCGGTGCCGGTGAAGCTGGGCACTATTGTTGATGAGCGTGTTGTGGTCGAAGGCGATCTTAGCGATGGCGAGTTGGTGATTGTTGTGGGCCTGAATAACCTGGCGGACGGGCGTGCGGTGGAGGTTCTGAAATGACCGAGCGTCTCGCACGCTTGCTGGAAAACCAGAAACTGGTGCTCACGCTGGTGGTGGTGTTTGCACTCGCCGGGCTGGCGGCGTTCCTGACTATGGATCGTCAGGAAGACCCGTCCTTCCCCTACCGTGCCGGGCGAATCGTCACGCTGTTTGCCGGTGCAGATCCCGAGCGCGTGGAACGCCTGGTGCTCGAGCCGCTGGAAGAACAGCTTGCGCAGGTCGAGGAAATCGATTTCATAGAATCCGTAGCGCGCCAGGGCGTGGCCGTGACTACGGTTCGGCTTGAGGACAACATCTACGACACGGCCGCAGCCTGGGACCGTGTGCGGGTGGCCATGGACAAGGCGATTGCGGATTTCCCGGAAGGTGTGACCCGGCCAACGATGAATGACCGCATTATCGGCGCGTCGACTATCGTCTATGCCATCACCGGTGACCCGGATCCCATCGTGCTCGCCAACGCCGCGGAAAAACTGAAGAAGCGGCTGCTGAGCGTGCCCAGCATGTCGGATATAACAATTTTCGGTGACCCCGGCGAGCAGGTTACGGTCGCCATCGAAGACTCCGTAATCGCGCGCACGGGCCTGTCGCCGCAGGGTCTGGTATCGAACCTGCAAAGCAGTAACCAGATTATTTCCGGCGGCTCGGTGCGTTTGGCCGGGGCGTCGGTAAATCTGAAACCGGCGACTGACTACCGCAGTATTGACGAAATACGCGAAACGCCGATCACGCTGGCGTCCGGGCAAACGGTACCGCTGGGCAGCATTGCCAGGGTTTTTCACAGTAGCGCGCAACCGCCCACGCAGCGCATGTGGTTCAACGGCGAGCGCGCGGTGGGGCTGGAACTGCGCGTGCAGCGCGACGTATCCAATGTGGTGGCATTCGGCGAGCGCGTGCGCCAAAAAATGGACAGTTTACGCGCCGAATTCGCGCCGCTAGAAGTGCATGAGATGTTTTACCAGCCGGCCAAAACCGAAGAGCGGCTGAGTAATCTCATCAATAGCCTGTTCTATTCGGTTCTTATAATTATAGCCGTGCTGTTCTTCACCATGGGCCTGCGTATGGGCCTGATCGTGGCGGCGCTGCTGCCACTGGTCACGCTCTCGGCGCTGGCGATTTACGCTTTTGGCGACGGCGTGCTGCACCAGATGGCGGTGATCGCCATGGTCGTCTCGCTCGGCATTCTGGTGGACAACGCCATCGTTATGACCGAGAACGTGCAATATCATCTGAACCGCGGCGAGTCGCCAGATTACTCGGCCGTGCAATCGGTGCGGGAACTGGCCGGGCCGCTGTTTGCCGCGACCGGCACCACCTTGGCGGCGTTCGTGCCCCTGCTGTTATCCGAGGGCGGTACGGCAGATTTCACCCGCGCGATTCCGGTGATGATCATGCTGGCGCTGTCGATCAGCTACATTTTCGCGGTTACGTTCACGCCGATTCTGAGCAAGCATTTTCTGCGCCCGCAAAAACGCCCGCAGATAGGAGATACCGCCGAACACGGCCGCCTGGCGCGCTTTTCTGATTCGCTGGCCGTGTTCACCACGCGCTACGCAAAATCCATGCTGGCGTTGGGGCTGCTGGCGATACTGGCCTCTTTTTTCTGCATGCGGTTCCTGGATCAGGAATTCTTTCCCAATGCCGATCGTAATCAGGTCGTCATTGATCTGACCCTGGCCGAGGGCACTCATCTCGATACCACAACCGCCGCCGCTCGCAAGCTGGAGCAGGCGATACGCACCCGGCCCGGCGTCGGCTACGTGCATGCCTTTATCGGCACCGGTGGCCCGGCTTTTTACTACAATCTGTCGCAGCGTCCGCAGTCGCCGCAGCGCGCGCGTCTGGTGGTGGGAACGGATAGTCTGGCGCGCAATCACGAACTCATAGCCTGGGTCGACGAGTTTGGATCGCGTGAGTTGCCGCAAGCTGATTTGGTGGGCGGTATTCTGCGCCAGGGTCCGCCTATTACCGCGCCGATCGAAGTGCGCGTATATAACGCTGACCCGGAACGCCTGGCTACCGCTACCGAGCGCATCTTTGAGGTTGTTCTGAATACCCCAGGCAGCCGCGACGCGCGGCATGACCTGGGCACCGGCGTGCCGAGCGTGAATTATGAAATCAACGACGCCGTGGCCGGCTCGTTTGGTGTAACCCGTGTGGACGTGGCGCAGGCCCTGCTGGGCCGCAGCCACGGCCTGGTGATTGGCCAGTACCGTGCCGGTGACGATCCCATCCCTATCAAACTGCGCAGTCCGCAGGGCGAGCGTTTTGACTTGGCGGCCCTGGAAACTGCCAATATCTACGCCGCTGACGGCTCGCATGTGCCGCTGGTGCAAGTGGCAAAGCCGGTGCTGGAAATGCAGCCCGGCGCCATTCATCACCGTGACCAGCGACGCCTCGCCCGTATATACAGTGAACTCGATTCCGGCGTGGTGTATAGCGAAGTGCTGGGCCCGATGCGCAAGCACATCGCCGAGCTTGAATTACCGCAGGGCACCGAAGTGGCTTTCGGCGGCGAGGCCGAGGAATCGGCCAAGGCCAACACCGCCATCTTCCAGACCGCGCCGCTGGGTATCGCGATTCTGCTTTTCTTCCTGTTGTTTGAATTCAATTCCTTCAAGCGCGTCGGGCTGGTTCTGCTGACCCTGCCGTTTGCTATGGTCGGCGTGATTCCCGGGCTGTTGCTGTTAGGTTATCCGTTCGGATTTCAGCCGCTACTGGGCATGATTGCGCTGGTGGGCATCGTTGTGAATAACGCGATTGTGCTAATCGATGTTATAGACCATCGTCTGGCCGAGGGCCACGATATTCTGGACGCCGTGCAGGAAGCCGTGCGCCGGCGTACGCGCCCGATTCTGTTAACCACCGCGACCACCATCGCCGGCCTGCTGCCGCTGGCTCTGTCCGAAACCACGCTTTGGCCGCCCATGGCCTGGGCGATTATTACCGGCCTGCTGGCGTCCACCGTATTGACCCTGTTGGTACTGCCCGCGGTGTGCAAACTGACGCTGAATGCCAAAAAACGCACGCGGCCAGCCCAGGCTGCACCGGCAATCCTGCTGGTGGCGGCGATGGTGGCCAGCTTGACTTACGGTAGCCCGGCAGACGCGCAGGCTACCGCGGCCCAGGAAATCCCAGAAGTTACCTTCAACGCCGCGGCGCTGGCGGGTTCCAAACGTCCGCGAGTTGCAGCGGACGGCTACCGCGCGCTGGCGGCACGCGAGGCGGCCAAAGCGGAATTTCGCACGGGTGTCTTTCCCAGCCTGCAAGCCCGCGCCTCCGCCGCACGCCGGGATGAGGTCGGTGAATTTGAGGTGCCGGGGCTCAATGGCGGCACCCGCAGTTTTCAAGTGGGTGATCGCAATACGCGCGGTGCAACCATCGAATTGCGCCAGCCGCTGATTGACCCCGCCCAGCAGTTTTATACCGCGCCGTCTGCGAAACAGCGTGCGCGTTCAGCGGAGTCCACCTACGCCAGCAACAAACTGGCCGGCGCGGTGGAGGCGTCGGAAGCCTACCTGGATGCGCTCACGCTCAAGGCACGGCTGGACGTAACCCGGGATTTACTCGATAGCCTTACCGCCCGCGACGAACGTATCTCCAAGCTGGTGGAAGCCGGGCGTGCACTGAAAAGCGACCACCTGGAAGTGAATTTTGCGCGCCAGCAGGCCATCCAGTCGCGCGCTCAACTTGAGGAAACGTATCGCGTTGCCCAGGCTAGCCTGGCCCGTGCGGTTGGCCAGGATGGCCGCTTAATCCCCGCGCCGCTGGATTACGAGCCACCGCCAGTGGAAACCGATGTTGACGTGTTACTGAAACGGGCCTTGCCCGAGCGCCAGGATTTGCAGGCGATGGATCAGCAAATCGAAGCCGCTGAGTTATCCGCAGATGCCGTTAACGCCTCGCGCTGGCCTTCGCTGGACGCCGTGGCCAGCCTGCAATACAACGAGGGCAACAGCTTCGCACCCGACCGCGAAGGCCGCATCGCGGCGCAACTGACTTGGCGGCCCTTTGCCGGCGGTGTCATCAGCGCCCGGCGCGGCGAGGCCCTGGCCGAGGTGTCTGCCCTGCGTGCCCAGCGCCTGGAATTCGTGCGCGATATACGTTTACAACTGGAACAGTCGGTGGCCAATTTGATTACCGCGCGGACCCTGCGTGAGCTTGCGGTAACTGGTATCGAAAGCGCGCAGGCGACGCTGGATACGCGTTCCGCCCGCTTCGAGACCGGCCGCGCGAACGTAGACGACGTGCTCGACGCCGACGCCGAGCTTAGTCGCCAACGCAGCATGCAACTCATCGCCCGCTACGATGAACTGCGTGCCTGGGTGCGTATTCAAGGCGCGCTTGCACAGAGCGGATGGGTGAGGAAATTGCCGCAATAGCTTAAACCCCTCGGGCCGTTGACGCAGCGCGGCTGATGGAACTGTCAGCAAAACCGGCGGACAAATAAGCTATGCTGCCACAGGAACGAGCCGCTACGCGTAAATGCCAAAGGCCAACTGCAAGGCGCGCCATTTGGTCTAAAGCTGGAAGCTGGTTCCATGCTCGCGCTGCGTGATGAGGCAAAGCCTTACCCGCTGGATCTGGACGTACGCATTGGTAAAACCCATGCAGCGCTTAAGGGCAATATCGACCGTTACGATTCATGTAACTCATCGGGAAAGAAAACCCATGATCGATACCTATGATTGCAGGCTCGTTAGATTCAAGTGCTTTCAGGCAATATTGTGCAACCTCCAAACGCGACCAGTTTTTCGCGCCTTCCGCGGACGTGCTGATCTTAACTGGCTGGCTGTCTTGCGCTGCTTCATAGACTTGCAGCGATTTGAGCCGGCTTTCAGGTGTCTGTGCACCGGAGTAGTCGATTCCTATATAGCGGGAGAACCTCATCGTATTTCGCTGATCGTGGATCAAACCGTCGAAGATGCGTAAAACGGCGAAGGCAGGGTAGGGTAGGCTCGATAAACATGCCTGAATACGTCCTGCGCTCTTTCGTTCACATCATCTTCAGTGTAAACATCTACGGGTAAACCCGTTTTATCCGTCCACAGGTGATCATGTATCGTGACGCGTACAGCATCACGGGTTGCTTCCTTGTCGCGCCAGTGGTCGATGCGTAGCTTCTCTGCCTTTAGACGCGCAAGTAATTCCGCCGCGACAGTCTTGATCCTTTTTACTTCAGAAGAATTCAGGTCGGGTTTTCGGAGGAGGTCGAAAATCGCCAGCGACTCTTCATCCAAACCTTCGCGCACTGCGCGGTGTTCTTCATCATCGAGCTCTTGAACGAGCGTGAACAAGGTCTCGAAGGTCTGCTCGATGGTCACCCGATCTTTCTCGCGGTTGTACTCGGAAACGATCTGTTCGTAGTGTTGCTGGAAGTCGGTGCGTAGCGGGTTTTGCATTAGCAGTCGTTGAAGTCTCTGCTCCACGGCCTGGCGCAGGTTTTGAACGGTGGTGTTCTTTTTCGGGCTGCGCTCGAACTCTTTGCGCAGGCGTCGGAGCCGTTGTCCGCGTGAAAACTGAGGATGACAAAGGGAAACTGATCGATCATCTCTTCGAGTATGGGGATAAGGTAGCGCTCGGAGATTTTCTCCACGGCGCACACGATTTCAAACTGTGTGACTTCATCGACAGAATTAATATGGTATAGGCCCTTGGCGCCGTCCAGATCCCCTTGGTGGACGGTATCTACCCGGATATAACCCGGCTGGCCGTTGGGTTGGGGTTGACGTCGTTCGCCGATAGAAGATGTCCTGGGTCGGGTTTTATCAAACTGGCGTCGTATTCTCCGATAAGCACTGGAGCGCCTCAGATTGTACAGATGTGACACTGAGATATGGGCCAGACGTTGATAGGCCGGTTGTTTAAAAACCCGCCAGGCGCGTTCACAGAGCTTTTTGGTGGCGGGTCCTGAGAGGGTGCCGTGCAACTCATCGAGTTCGGCCAGCAGTCGTTGATCGGCATCGGTATAGGTGCGGGAAAAGCCGTTGCCAGGGCTGTACTGGGGCCGGAGCCGCCCATCCTTCAGCCAGCGCTTGGCCAGGCGTTTTACCTGAACCCGGGAGTAGCCACTGACGTGGGTCAGGAAGGTCAGGAGCAGCCCCTTATCCGGTTTTGAAAGGGTGTGGTAGGCGAACCGAATCAGCGTTCGGCGAATGAAATCATAGCGCTCGGATTGGATCCGGAGGGAAAACTCGATCGCTTGAGCGCCATCCAAAAAGGAACGGACCTGCGTGAGTGTGGTGATGTGTTGGTCATTCATGATGGTATTCATCCTTCCATCATGACCAGAGATCAGGCTACTTCAGTATCATTTCGTGTTAGAAACACGACCCCCGTTCAGTATCATCTCGTATTGGAAGAGGCTACGGCAGCATATTCCAATCCCAAAATGAGTCTGAAGGTTAGCGAAAAGAGTCAGCTGGCTTTCATCCGTTCGAAGATAGATTCAAAGAGTGAGTGTCTGGCGTTTTGTAGACGTTTAGCGGCTTCATTATCACTGATTGCAT
>JBDNIO010000278.1:0-3297 GCA_041688215.1 Salinisphaeraceae bacterium
AATATACTTCACCTTTCGGAGTATTAGGTAAAGGGTAACAAGGAAGAGGAGCATGACCTCCACTTCCAGATTGAGGCCCCAGACCCTATAGTCTGTGAGGAATGCCGGGTAGAGGATGCGTTCGTCAGGTTTGGCAAGCGAGATGTCGCATACCGAAATCTCCCCATCCACGGTAAACGGGTCACCCTCTGGGTGGTCCGTCGTCGCTATACCTGTCGAGCTTGCGGCAAGATATTCCACTCAGCCTTACCCGAGATGGTGGACGACCACCGCATGACCCTCAGACTCTACCGCTACGTCGAGAAGGAGGCCTTCAATCATCCCTACGCTTATATTGCCGACACAACAGGGCTCGATGAGAAGACCATCCGGGAGATCTTCCGGAAGCGAGCTGAGTACCTGGCGGCTTGGCATCATTTTGAGACACCGTGCTTCTTGGGGATCGACGAGCTGTACCTGAACCGCCGCTACCGCTGCATCCTGACCAACCTGGAAGAGCGCACCCTGCTGGACCTGCTACCTGGCCGCCAGCAGGAGGCGGTAACAATGCGCCTCATGGGCATTGCCAACCGCGACAAGGTCGAGAGATCGTCAGCATGGACATGTGGAAGCCCTACCGCCGCGCGGTCCAGACGGTGCTGCCACAGGCCCGCATCGTGGTCGATAAGTTCCACGTCGTGCGCATGGCCAATGAAGGCCCTGGAGAAGATCCGTAAGGGCCTCAGGAAGGAGCTGACGGCCAACCAGCGCCGGAACAACCCTCAAGGGTGACCGGAAGATCCTGCTGAAGCGCGCGAACGACTCATCATGGAGACCTGGACAGGGGCCTTCCCCCATCTCCTGGCGGCCTACGAGCACAAGGAGAGGTTCTTCCACATCTGTGATTGTACCAACCGGCGCGATGCCGAGAAGGCGCTGGCTGCCTGGATTGACGGCATCCCACAGGGGCAGAAGGCTGCCCCGACTTGGACGACGCAACGTCGCAGGCGCTGGTTACCCAATTACAGACTGAACCCGATGGCAGCCGGGCGGTGGACGACTTCGCCAACTCCAACGTCCTGGCATTGGTGCTTCAGGTCAATCGATCGCTGGTCAATTCCGGTGGCAATGTTGTCGGCGTCTCCGCTTTCACCACTCAATGAGGTCAGGCATGAATTTCACCAAAATATCCAAGACCACCTGCCTGTCCATAGTGGCCGGCATGAGTGTCTTAATCTTGTCAGCATGTGATGAAAATAATCGCAGTGTTGGCGCTAACGATAACGATAACGTTAATGCTATCCAGGTTGATCGCATGGGCCGCGCCGGGGTGAATACGGCCATAACTGATCCGTTCTATGATGACCAGGTCGCCTCGCAAGTGGCCAACCACGGCAACATCACCGATCAATACAACTCGGTGACCAGCCAATCGGTCTTGGTGGCCATGTTCTCGGATAGATTCGAGGACATCCTCGCCATCTATGACAGTCTTGATCAGGATTGCAGCAACCAGTTGGCACGCGACGCCAATAATGATCCCTACTCTTTCCTGGCCGGGGTATTGGCGAACGATCAGGTCTTCGTGAATTCCAATTCCGGCACATGTAATCAGTACTTCGGCGTGGAACTTAACGCCCTAGGCATCGCCAACAATGATTGTGGTGGCCGCACGCCGCTGTATGACACCATTGACGTGACTTACTCGGCCTTGGCCGTTGGAGCCATGAGCGGCGTCGGCGACGGTGTGGACAGCGATACCGACGGCACCCATTTGGCAACCGTGTTCCCGTTCCTGGCCGCCCCGATAGCCAATCCCACAACCCAGCCCTGAATCAGGTTCAGGCTATAACCAACGCCCGTATTGTGCGGGCCGTTTTTTATGTGCGTGCGAAAGCCACGATGTGGTCGGTTTCCAGGCGAATGCCAATCGGCTGGCCGATGGCATGGTTGTGATGGCTTGGCACCAGCGCCAGTAATTTGGCGCCGCTGGGCAGGCTTAAACTGTAAAGAATATCTGCCCCGCGAAAGGCTTTGTGCGTCACTACGGCTGTTAGCTTGCTGTTGTCATCATGCACAACATCGTCTGGGCGCATGAGTACATGTACGGGGCCTGACAGCGGATACTCGCCTATCACTTTGCCCGGTAAGTGGCCCAGTTCTATTTCAACGCCGCCGTCGGCATTGATGTGTCCCGCCAGCAGCACACCCTGGCCGACGAAATCGGCCACAAAACGAGTGGCTGGGCGATGATAAAGGTTATACGGCGTATCCCATTGTTCGATGCGACCCGCGTTGAGCACGCCGATCTCGTCGGCCATGGCAAAGGCTTCCAGTTGATCGTGGGTGACCATTAACGCGGTGGCGCCGCAGCGGCGCAGAATTTCGCGTACCTCTTGGGCTAAATGCGCGCGCAAATCCACATCAAGGCTCGAAAACGGCTCGTCCAGCAACACCAGTTTCGGTTCCGGGGCCAGCGCACGCGCCAGCGCCACGCGCTGCTGCTGGCCGCCGGATAACTCATGTGGAAAGCGTGTCGCATAGCCGGGCAGGCCGACAAGGTTCAGGTAATCATCAGCGCGGGCCCGGCGCTTGCTGCGCGGCAAGTGGTGTAAACCAAACGCGACGTTATCGTGGGCGTTCAGGTGCGGCAGCAGGGCGTAATCCTGAAATACCATGCCCATGCGCCGTTTTTCCGGCGCCAGTGCATAGCCGCTGCGGCTGATTATTTCGTCATCAAGCCGGATAGAGCCGCCGGTAATCTCCTCAAACCCGGCAATGCAGCGCAGGGCGGTGGTCTTGCCGCAACCACTGGGCCCGAGCAGGCAGCCAATAGCACCACGCGGCAGGGTAAACGACAGGCCCTGTAACACCGGCTGGGCGCCAAAGGACTGAGCAATGGCATCAAGCTCAAGCTGCATTGGTCTGGTCCCCGCGACGGGTGAGCAGGATTACCGGCACCATACCGGCAGCGACCAGCACTATGCTGGGCAACGCGGCACGTTGCCACTGGCCTTCGGCGGTGAGCTCAAAGATCTGCACGGCCAGCGTATCCCAGCCATAGGGTCGGGTCATCAGGGTAATCGGCATTTCTTTCATTACATCCACAAACACCAGGGTCGCGGCGGTAAACAGACCGCCGCGCAGCATGGGCAAATGCACGCGCCTGAGCAGGCGCCAGCCGGTCACGCCCAGGCCGGTCGCGGCATCATCCAGCGTAGGGGTAATGCGTTGCAGATTGGCCTGAACCGGCGTGTGGCCGACGGCCAGAAAACTCGCCGCGTAAGCCAGCATCAGGGTTAACAGGGTAGTTTGCAG
>JBDNIO010000279.1:0-2817 GCA_041688215.1 Salinisphaeraceae bacterium
ATGGATTTTACCAAAAAGAAAATGGTCGGCTTTATTTACGTCCTGCCAGACGGTCTGGAAGCAGACGAAGACCTCGCCGCCTGGCTGAACCGCGGCCTGGATTTTGCCGGCCGCCTCCCGCCCAAATAGGACGCATAATGCCCGCACCGCAACGCCGCAGCCTCTACCCAGAATCCACAGCCTACGATACTGGCACGCTGAAAGTTTCCGCACTGCACACGCTCTATTACGAGCAAAGCGGTAACCCGCAGGGCAAGCCGGTAGTGTTTCTGCACGGCGGGCCGGGCGGCGGCTGCAGCCCCAAAAGCCGGCGCTTTTTTGATCCCGACAAATACCGGGTAATTTTATTTGACCAGCGTGGCTGCGGCCGTTCCACTCCGCACGCCGAACTGGAAGAAAACACCACCTGGCAACTGGTGCAACTGGCGAATAGCCTGAGCACCCATCCAGCGCAAGCGAGGCGTTGATATCAAGCTCGAGTTACCCGGTGATGATGACAACAATTTTGTTCCGGCGGCGGGTTTCGTGCCCGCCGCCGAACTGAGCGACGCCGTCCTGATGAGGCGCTACGCCAAAGGCAATACGGCCGCGTTTGAAACGCTTTACAGCCGCCACAAGGACGCGCTGTATCGTTATCTGCTGCGTGGCTGTAACAGCCGCGACACCGCGGCCGAGTTATTTCAGGATATCTGGCTGAAACTGATCAACACGCGCGGCCATTACAAGGCCAGCGCCCGCTTCTCCACTTATCTGTTTACGCTGGCGCACAATCGCCTGGTCGATTATTACCGGCGCAAACGCATTACGCCGGTGATATCACCCGAGGCATCGGCGCCTGTCGAGGACCAACCCGATTCACGCCTGGCGCGCGTGCAGCAGGCCGGCCGGCTCATGGCTGCAATCAGCGCGCTGCCGTTTGATCAGCGCGAGGCTATCCTACTCAAGGAAGAACGCGACTTCAGCCTCGACGAAATCGCACAAATTACCGACGCGGGTCGGGAAACCGTAAAAAGCCGGCTGCGCTACGCGCTGGCCAAGTTGCGGGAGGAGTTAGGCCATGGGTGAGAATAATCATGCTAGTGATGATCAGGCGCTCGACGATTACCTGAACGGAGACGACGCGCTTTCGCAGCTCTACGCCGAGCAGAACAAGGAGAAAACACCCCCGGAGCTTGACCAGGTTATACGCTCGGCGGCCACCGGAAAAGCCGGCAAAAGACAAAAATCTGATTCGTCGCCACGACGCTCGCGCGCCTGGTTCAAGCCTCTGGCAGCCGTAGCAACGGTCGTGCTCGGCCTGGCGCTAACGCTGGACCTGTTGCAAGACCAGGCCGTTGTGCCGGTCGAAAAATCCGTGCAATACAACGCGCCTGCGGCTTCAGAGAATTCCGTACAGCCCCAGATACGCGAGCAACCTGCAGTAACTGCAGACGCGCCCAAAACACGGCCCTCGAAAGCCTCTGACGCAGACAAGGCAAGCCGACCCGAAGCCATTGCGCCGGGCAGCGCGGCTGAATCAGAACCCGTGGTGCCGGACCAGGTGCCGGAACCTGCCGCCCCTGCCCGCCGTGAACAGGCCAGCAAAAGCACGTCGCAAGCGCAGGCACAGCAGCCACCCCAACCCGCGCCGGCACCTGAAACGCAACCCAGCCCGCAAGCCCCATCCGAGCCTGTAACCCCGGACCAGAACAATAGCGCAGCCCCGTCCGCCCGCGCGCAGGATCGTGATTTATCAGAGCGTGATTTAATCCTGCCGGACAACCCGCCGGCCGCAGCGCAGCAGTCAGCCGCGAAACCCGAGCCGGAATACCGTGAATCAGCGCAAAGCTGGATACGTCATATCGTGTTTCTGGCCGACACCGATCAAACCGCCCAGGCGGTTTCCGAACTGCGCGGGTTTCGCGAAAAGCATCCGAATGCGGCAATCCCCGCAGAGTTGCAGGACCTGGAGCGGCGTTAACCTAGGACATCAGGAATGCTCGCCTGCCAGACTTAAACCGACCACGCCAAGCACAATCAGGCCGATGCAGCTCACCCGCAAAAGGGTGACGGGTTCACGAAAAAACAATACGCCAATTATGGCGATCAATACCGTGCCCACGCCGGCCCATATCGCGTATACCAGCCCCACATCCAGGCGTTTCAACGCCAGGGTAAGTGCGGTGAATGCGCCGGCGTAAAACACGAAGATCAATACCGAGGGCAGCAGCCGGGTAAAGCCTTCGGAGAATTTCATGCAGGTTGTGCCAGCCACTTCCAAGGCTATGGCAATCCACAAATAAGTCCAGGCATGCACAAAGTTACTCCTCTTGTTGAATCTGCAACGCCCACCAACGCGCTTTTTCATTTACGCAGCAGTTATGCCAAAGTAAAGGTCCAGTCAAAAACAGCACGCGAATATGACACATCGTAATGCCTTATCCATAACTCTGGTTGCCCTGCTCGTTCTGACACTCGGTGCCTGCACTGCAGCCAACCGCCCAAGCGACCGCCAACTCGGCGCTGTTATCGGCGGCGTGGCCGGCGGCGCGGCGGGTTCGCAAATCGGCAGTGGCAGCGGCACGACCATTGCCACCGTTATCGGCACCCTCGCCGGTGCGGCGCTAGTGGAGTGCGTCATTCTGTTTAGACCTTATACAGCCATAATAAACGAAAAGTCGTCATTGCGAGGAAGCCAGAGCGAAGCGAGCTGAACGCAGTGAACCTAACGGGGCTGACGCGGCAATCCAGTGGCGAGCCGCATAACTTACAACGACTCCGGCACTAGATTGCCGCGCTTCGCTCGCAATGACAGGTTCTCGGGCTCATCGCCGCTTA
>JBDNIO010000280.1:0-2739 GCA_041688215.1 Salinisphaeraceae bacterium
ACACTTTATTACAGATTTTGTCGGTCACTATTTTCGAGAAAACCTCGCTGTATCAAGCCTTGGCGGGCTCCGGTTACAATAGCGATAATGACCAAAGCTATAACCAATTGAATTTGTTTGAGTTTTAACCGGACACTAGTGGCTTTGAATGTGAAATATCCGAATGCGGACCGTGAACCTGGCTGGCAATATCTGTTTCCGTCTTCGCGGCTGTCGCAAGATAAGGAGACCGGGCGGGTAGGGCGTCATCATGTAGATGAAAAAGGCCTGCAGCGTGCGGTTAAGAAGGCGGTGGCCGCCGCGGGAATCGTCAAGCCCGCTACTTGCCACACGTTGCGACATTCATTTGCGACGCATTTGCTGGAGCGTGGCAGTGATATTCGCACCGTGCAGACGCTTTTGGGTCACAAGGATGTGCGAACTACGATGATTTACACGCACGTTATGAAGCGCGGCGCGCATGGGGTGGTAAGTCCGCTGGACGCGTGAATAACGTAACGGGCTGTTTGCGGCTATTCCAGTTAGCTGTTGCTCAGGAAGTCCAGACAGGTCCGATTGAAATAGTCGCGATGCTCCACCATTACCCAATGCCCGCACTGGTTGATTAGTGTCATTTTGGCATTGGGAATGCCCGCCGCGATTTTCTGGGCGCCGGTGGTGGGGTTGAAGGCGTCGTTCATGCCCCAGAAGCCGAGCGTGGGGCAGGTTATTTCGCCTAGGCGATCGGTGTAATTCGGCACGCGCATGGTGGACAGCACGGTGCGCGGCTGGGTGTGGCTGATTGCGGTGCGTTCTGTCACCACGTCGTCGCTGACTTGCTCGGAATTGAACAGTTGCAGGCTAAGTAGCTTGCGCATGGTGTCTTCGGTTAGCGGGCCCTGCGCGAACAGGGACATCATTTGCTTGATGCCCTCCATTTCAAAATAGGCTTCGCGCTCTTCCACGCCGCCCGGCGCCATCAGAATCAGGCGGGCGACTTCTTCCGGGTAAGCCAGCGCGTATCCAATGGCGATTGCGCCGCCCAGGGAATTGCCGAGCAGCGTGACCTTGTTCAGGCCTAATCCCATGATCAGGTCGTGCATGACCTGAATGAAAAAGTCGTTGATGTATTCAGCTTCTTCGGGTTTGTCGGACAAGCCATAGCCGACCAGGTCCGGCACGATTACCCGGTAGCCGGCCTGGGCAAATACCGGGTAGTTTTGTTTGAAGTTGCTGTAGCCGCTTGCGCCGGGCCCGCTGCCGTGAAAAAACACGATGACTTCGCCGTCTGCCGGCCCGGCCTCATGGTAGTGCAGGCGCAGGTTATTAGGCGTGGTGAAATAGTGGCCTTCGGGTATCGCAGTTTCGGGCATAGAGGGGCCGGCAGGATTCGTAAAATGTAACAGGCCAGGTACGGCGGGCCTGCATGATATGTAAGGAATCTTCGTGCACCCATGGTTTCAGAGCTTCGTCCTTTTGGACTACGGCATTGCGGCATGAATGCCCTAAGCTAGTAGACTGCCAGCGTTGGGCGTGGAGGGCGTGCCTGCCTATGCAATATCTCAATCCTGTTGACGCCGCATTTCTGCGCATGGAATCCAAGCGCACACCGATGCATGTGGCCGGCTTGCTGGTTTTTCATCTGCCCGAGGATGCTACTCCAGATTATTTAAGCGAGCTGTTTGCTTTCATGCGCAGCCAGCCGGTGGTGTGCCCGCCGTTTAATCAGCGGCTGGCCCGCGGCTGGTTATCGGGCCTGGCGCCTCGCTGGGAAGATGCGCCGGCTAT
This sequence comes from Salinisphaeraceae bacterium, assembly GCA_041688215.1. GTDB lineage: Bacteria > Pseudomonadota > Gammaproteobacteria > Nevskiales > Salinisphaeraceae > JBDNIO01. Next base: position 1,768 of record JBDNIO010000280.1, read on the forward strand.
CGATATTGAATATCACATGCGCCATTCGGCGCTGCCGTATCCCGGCGGCGAGCGCGAACTTGGGGTGCTGGTATCGCGTTTGCATTCGCAACCGCTGGATATGGACAAGCCCCTATGGGAATGCCATTTAATCGAGGATCTGGAAAACCGCCGCTTCGCCATTTATTTAAAAACCCACCACGCCGCGGTGGATGGCATTACCGCACTTAAACTAATTAACGCATGGCTCACACACAACGCCAATGCGGGTGCCTTCGCAGGTCCGTGGGCGTTACCGCCGCACGCAAAAATACCACGCAGTCTCGGCCAGGCGCCGCACCACAGCATGCTACGTTACGGTGCTTTGCTGGCGCGCGAAAACGTACGCGGCGCGGCGGAACTCGGCAAGTCCATCCGCAGCATGGTGCGCACCAAGGCGAATCCCAAAGGTAGTATCGGCGCTCTAACCGACACGCCGCGTACGCTGTTCAACATGCAGATAACGCCGCATCGCCGGTTGGTGACACAGCTGTTTGAGATGCAGCGCGTCAAGACACTGAGTAGCAAGACCGGCTGCACGATCAATGATATATGCCTGGCCATAGCCGGGGACGCCTTGCGTCGATACCTGCTTGAATACAATGCCCTGCCGGAGAAACCGCTGGTAGCTTCCGTGCCGGTGGGGCTGCCGCGCCCGGAAGGCCAATCCGGCAATCGAGTGGCGGGTTTCGTATGCCCACTCGGCACCAATCTTGCCGATCCACTGGCGCGCCTGCAACACATTCACGACGTTACCTCGGATACCAAACAGCGTATGAAGGCGCTTTCCGACACCGCGTTAATGCAGTTTTCCCTAGGGCCTGTTAACACTAATCAGCGCATCGACAATTAGTGCAAAATGAATAAAGAACATAAACACGACATCAAGTTTGTCGAAGCGGGAGAAAATGCGGCGAAAGCCTTTCAAGCGTCGAAACAATCGTTCGACCTCGT
>JBDNIO010000281.1:0-3937 GCA_041688215.1 Salinisphaeraceae bacterium
CTAGTGGCTTCCTCCAGACCGCGCCTCACGGGTTGGCCCTTGCCATTCGCTAGTGGTTAGCGTTCAATCGGGTAAAACCGGCTGAACGGTGATCTTTCCACAGGGGACTTTCACCCCATTAGTTCATGCCCATGCTGGGCGCGCACAAAACGCTGTTGTCGGACTGCTTTTCCGCTAGCGCTCCAAAGCAGCCGCAAAGCGCGGCGTTAGGAACAACAAGAGGGAGAAGTATGGCTAATGTCAAAACAATCAGCCTGGATCAGCTAGATCGTTTAGGTATCGATGAGGCGAATAGACTCTACTGGGACGGAAAGCCACTGGTGACAGAAGAACGGATTGTTCTTGCCCGTTGGGTCAATGCAGCTGTAATTACTGGTGCCGCGGCAACTGTTGTTACCGCCGCCATCGAAATATTACAGTGCTTTGGTTTCGGTTGCCATTAAACTAAGATGGAAGCATTCCAATGAAGATACTTATTCTACTAGCATGTGTCGCGGGATTAAGCGCTTGTGCAACTGCGAGCCAGGTTTACACCGCTGACGGAAAGCGCGGATACAACATTGTCTGCTCTGGTAGCGCTTTGAATTGGGGTATGTGTTACGAAAAAGTCGGCGATATCTGCGGTGCAAAAGGATATGAAGTGCTGGAGAAAAGCGGAGACCAAGGGACCATGGTCTCGGGCAACCAGTTTGGCGTGTATGGTGGCTCAGTCATAAATAGAAGCATGATTATCAAATGCAAAGATTAATGTTCCTAACCCAACGCTCAAGCGGACGCGGTGGGACGACGGCATATTTCCCAGTTTCTCGTGGCCCGCGCCGCTTAGCTTTGAGTTGGGCGTAGAACCCCATAAAGAGGAATTCATGAAGCTAATTCGAATTGGTGGCATAGCAATATTTCTTATTTCAGCTTTTTCCACCGGCGTCGCGGCTGCTGGCAACGACTATCGCTGCACCATTGAAAAATTGTCGTTAGCAGGGGGAGACTCTGGCGAAGTGTATGAATTTCACAAGAAATACTATATTGGCAAACAGTTTACCGTTGAGCGTGCGTCAGGATTAATGGCGGGTGTATTGAAAAACTCATTTGTCACTAAACCACAAGTTATCGACAGCGGTTCAAAAGAGAACTCCTATAAAGTCATTACAACAATGCGTTTAGAACAAGGAGCCGGTGCTGGCTCCAATATTTACGCCCTGACTATTGTTGAATACGAGCAAGGGCCAAAGAAACCGTTCATCTTTATGAAAAATGACATTGTGTACTTTGGCCACTGTGAACATTTCTAAGACGCCCAACGAAAAAGGATAGGTCGCGCGCAGCCGCGACCTGATCCCGTGTTGAACAAGCCCGGCTCACGGGCACGCAGACTTAAAAAGGGTAAAGCTTTTTAGACGTAGCGGGACGAAGGCGCCGAAAGCCAGATATCCATTATCGCCAGACGAGTGCCGCGAATAAATCACTAAGCCGCATACATGATCGAATGCCAGTACTCCTAAAGCCAGAATACTATGCAACATGGCTAGACGATGATCTGCTGGAATCGTATCGAATCCAGACGGTGCTAAAAACGCCGAATGGAAGATTTACTGCATACCCGGTTAGCGCCTACGTCAATAAGCCCGCGAACCAGGGCGAAAGGTGTGTTGAGCGTGCAAATACTTAGGCGTTATTCCATGAAAATTAGACGGCTGATTATCCTAATTCTTGTTTTGTCATTTGCGACGCCTTTAAGCGCTGGTGTTGCTGATTGCAGAGACGAAGACGCCTTAGAACAACTGCGCGAGCTTGCGACGCAAAGCGATTGCAAAAACGAAGGACAAATGTTGCTGAATACACGCCTGCGAATTTGTGAAGATATTGACGAAGGCCAAATAACGATCGAAGTGGGGGGGGGACACAATTTGAAGATGCTAGAGCGCACGCAATTGAATCGTGTACGCAGCAAATTGAGCGCACGCATGGCATAGATCGGCCAAGCGCCAGTGGTTAGCTCGGCGCGCTAGGCATCCCGCGACTTTCCACGCAGTACGTACGCGCACGCGAGACACCCCGGTTTAGGGACTAAAGAAACTCCGAATATCTGAAATCCGATAGCAGTGTATATATGCAGCTATTTGGACTTAGCAATCACACAAGTCTTACCAAGCGGTGTCCGGTAGCCGGCGCCAGACTTTTGCACCGCCCCGCCTGTTAAGGTTTGTTAACGTTCAGACTATAGTGTGCGCTTGCTTTTTATAGTGGGTAAAAACTAGGCGCGATTACGCGATACTAATTGCGGTTCCCAAGCGTCCCTGCAGGCGGGTAACAACACTCAAGCGGGGGATATAATTGGGGGCATGTGCAATGCTGCAACTTGAATTGAAATCAATTAATCAAGAACTTATGTCCATATTGTGAGTCCTACCGGCCCATTTGCTTCACGGCGTACCGCTTGTTTTGGGCGGGTGGATATATTCCACCCCTCCCGCCGTTGCTTTATACCGCTCACCATTCGCAGACATAAAACAACATCAGTGATAAATCATCGTGTTAGCAAAATCAGCGCCTATGGTCTCGCAGCCATACTGATTATTTTTGCAAGTGGCTGTGGTCCGTCCGACAAAACACGAGCTCTGGAATCAACCGCGGCTAGCATTGTTGAAGGCTACGAAGCACTGGCATTGGAGTCGCGTAATCTGAACCAACAGGCCCAGCAGTTCTGCGCTGATCCGGATAACGCCGGCCTGCAGAAAACCCAGGCGCAGTGGAAAACTGCCATGGACGCCTGGATGCGCATCCAGCCCATCAACTTTGGCCCCATCCGGTAACTGGACCTGGCTTACAAAATTCAGTTCTGGCCGGACCCGCGGGATATGGTGGGTTCGCAAACAGAGTCCCAGATCAGGCAAGCCGAGCCGGACGCAACAGCGATGGAGGCAAGAATAAGCAAGGCTACGGTTGCCGTGCACGGACTGCCAGCCGTTGAGGCACTGCTATTCCCTGACAACGCCAAGCCAATGGCGCTATTTGCTGAACCCGGCCGTTGCCAGGTTCTGGCCGCGATCACCGCCAACCTGGAAGACAGCACGACGCAACTGGCGACGGCATGGTCTGAACAGGACACCGGGTATGCGCAACAACTTTCCCGTTACGCAAGCGACGATTCCGAATTCGCGGATGCCGACGCTGCGCTTTCGGTTGTGCTGAGCAGCATGGTTCAGGCGCTGGAATCTATCAACGGCAGCAAGCTGGGCTGGCCCCTGGGGCTACGCGCAGACGGTGTGCCCCAGCCATTCAGAGTGGAATCACGCCGGTCACTGCACTCGCTGGAAAACATCAAAGCCAATCTGGTTGGGCTGGAGGCTTTATTTACCGCAGGCGAGGAATATGGCCTGGAGGATTATCTGCGCTCACTGCAAGGTGGCAGCGCGATTGCCGATAGTGTGCTCGCGAAATTCAAACTCGCGCAAAAACAGGCTGCGGACCTAAAACCCTTATTCCCTGCCCTGCAAGCCGGGGATAACCTGGACAGCTATCATGAATTACACCAGACGACATACGAGTTAACAGAACTATTAGGCGAAAAGGTAGCCGCCCTGCTTGGTGTAAGTGGGGGCCTGAATTTTAACGACGGGGATTAGTCCAGATGCTTAATCGACGGCAGATATTACTGGGTATGGGCGTAGCGACCGCAGGCGCGGCGCTGCCCTGGCTTTTGCGTGACGTGCGAGCAGGGTCCACGCAACAACTATATTTCTCTGCATTTGATGATGATAACGGCCAGCATCATCTGGCCATCCTCGATGCAAATGCGAACGATTAAGCAACATTCTTTCTGTAAATTCGCTATTCTGACGCAGGCGTTATTTACTCTCTTTAGTCGTCATCCTCCATCTGCAAGTACCGTTTCCCGGTTTGCCAATCCTGGGCGATTTCCATGGTTACGGCAGTGACC
>JBDNIO010000282.1:0-6153 GCA_041688215.1 Salinisphaeraceae bacterium
AGCGTATTGATCGCCATCCGGCGTCCCAGGTGGCCGCGCTAACTCCCCGCCTGTGGAAACAGTGTTTCGCCGACAATCCGCTACGCTCGCCTTTGCATACGCTTAGCGGATACGCAAGTACGCCGGTGGGTTAGCGGTTACCTCCGTTCAACGACGCCGCGCCACAGCTTGTTGATGAAATCCTGCGCGTGGCCGAACTTGCCGGTGATGGACACTTTCTCGGTATTGGTTTCGCCTCCGATGCGGGTGGCCTCGCAGCGCAACCCGCAGCGCGTGAGGACGCCACTTCGCAACCGCTGGAATACCCCTTCACCTCATTTGATGGTTTAGTGGTGTTCGAGCGCCAACGTACTGGCGAGCAAGTTTATGATCTGAATGCCGATGGCGTGGCCCACTATGGCTTGTACGCCGATTTAATTGCGGATATGCAGCAGCAACCCAATGGAGTACAAGCGTTGGATTTGCTTTTCCGTTCCGCCGAGGCCTATCTGCAAATGTGGGAACGTGCGCAAGAACGAGCGGGCTTGTGAGCCTTTCCGAAAGCAAGTAATAAATAGACTAAGATGTCTGGCATAAAGCCGGATGGAGAAAAAGCATGAACCAAATTAAAACAAAAATTGCGCCGCTGTTAATCGGAGGGCTCGCTTGCGTAATCGCGGTTACTGCCTACGCGCAGGCACGTGGTTTTGATAACCCCGCCTCGAAAGACACGCCGCAGCAATTCGCGGCAGACAATGTGCAGCGTGAGGACACCCCCAACGATCCCAACTATGACCGGGCAGAGAGCGACGACGAGGACGGCGGCGCAAGCGCCACCAGTATTTTCGATGAGCGTTTTGACTTGTTTGGCTTTCCTGCACGCTCTACGCGTAATTCCGCGATTTATGCGGACGGGCCGAATGCGGGTCAGCCACAGGTATCGGGCTTTAATGCCGCTGGTGCCTGGAAGCTGACGCGGGGCCGTTCGGACGTGGTGGTGGCGGTGCTGGATACCGGCATCCGCTGGAATCGTCGCGGTATCCGCACCAAGGTTTTTTTGAATACCGGTGAACTGCCGTTGCCGCAGAACGTGGCGGGCGAGACTAACCCCGGCGCCGATCTTGGTGGCTATGACCTCAACGCCAACGGCCGTGTGGATGTCGATGATTATATGCACGATCCCCGCGTTACTGATTTTACCGACGGTGACGGTGCCGACATTTTAGACGGCGAAGATTTAATCATGGCCTTCTCCGATGGCAGCGATGCTGACGGTAATGGTTTTATCGACGACATTGCTGGTTGGGATTTCTTCAACGACGACAACAATGCCTTTGATCAGTCCAGCTATTTTGCGGCCAGCAACCATGGCACCGGGCGTATGCAGGAGGCTGCGGAAGCCGCGAATGATGGCGATGGGGCACTCGGCGTATGCCCCAACTGCCTGGTGATGCCGATCCGCGTATGGGATACCTTCGTCGCCGACGCCAACACGTTCGGCATGGGCGTGCTGTACGCTGCGGATAACGGCGTATCCGTAATTGTCGGCGCCGATGGTGCGCTCGGCCACACGGCCTTCATGGAAGCAGCTTCGCAATACGCCTATGAGCAGGGCGTGGTGCAGGTTTATTCGGGTAACGATTTGAATACCGGCAACCATAACTATCCCGCGAACTATAGCCACGCCATGTTAATTGAAGGTGTAGTGGCTGATGTTGAAGGCCTGGGTGAAGACGCCGGCGCACAGGCAGCGCAGGTATTCACCGGACTGGGTGTGGGTACACAACTGCCACTTGCCACTTATTTCCGTAGTGCCAATACCGCACAATTTGGTGGCAAGAGTTCAATATCCATGCAAGGTCCAACCGGCTCCACCAACACCGGTAAAGCGGGCGGCGCCGCCGGTATGGTGATTAGCGCCGGGCGCGATGCGGGCGTACAACTTACCCCAGATGAAACACGAATAATCCTTGAACAAACGGCGGAAGATATCCTGGCTGCGAATACCCTGGGTACGGGTAATCCCGACCCGGCGCAGCCCGGTTGGGATATCCATTTCGGCTACGGCCGCGCCAATGTGGGTGCCGCTGTTGCACTGGCCGCCAGTGGCAATATTCCGCCGCAAGCAGCGTTATTTACGCCCGATTGGTACGCGCCGCTCACCGCGGATGTAGTTAATATTAGCGGCAGCGCACAAGCGCGTTTCGCTACTGGCGGCTATTTTAGCTGGCGCCTGGAATGGGGCGTGGGCCTGGCGCCTACCAGCTATAACCTGGTGCGAGAAGGCAGCAGTAGTGGCGTAGTTACTGATTTTGGTGACATAGACTTAGCGGCTGTTCGTGCAGCTCTGGCCACGGCGGTGGTGCCGCCCGATCCGGCCGGGCCGACGTTTTCGGCGACTGCGCCCAATCCGTTTGCGCAGCAATTTACGGTCCGGCTCACGGTGCAAGACGAAGACCTAGGCGTGGCGGCGGGTGAAGACCGGCGCGTACTCACTACATTTGCAGACGACACGTTGCGCGCTGGCTTTCCTCGGCGCTTAGGCACCGGCGGCGAAGCGCCGCTGCGTTATGCGGATTTAGATGGCGACAACATAGAAGAATTAATTGTGCCGGGCATGGATGGTGTGCTGCGCGTGATGAACGCTGACGGCAGCGATTTTCCCGGTTTCCCGGTTTCGACACAGCTTATGTTCCAGGCGCTGGAGCACTTAAATGCACCGGGCTTTGCCGCGTTAGTGGCTAACGGTATGCCGCCACGCGAGGAATTGCGGGCTACCGCAGTCGCGGATTTGGATGATGATGGCGTGCCAGAACTGATTAATGTGGCTGGCGTTCGCGTCTACGTTTGGCAAAACGATGGCTCCTTGCGGCCGGGTTTTCCGGTGATGCTGAATATGCAAAATTGCGACCCGGCGGCCCAGCGCCAGTCGAATATACATCGAAAATGCGGGTTTATTGGTAGTCCCGCAGTAGGTCGCATTGAAGGGCCGGACGCTGCGCCAGTGATTGTGGTCGCAGGGCTGGAAGGTCATTTATATGCCTTCCGTGAGGATGGCAGTGCTGTCACCGGATTCCCGGTCAATTTAGTGGATCCGGATGCGGCGAATCCGGTGTTGGCGGAATCCATAAATAGTCCGGCGGTGGGCGACTTAAACGACGATGGCTTTGACGACGTGGTGATCGCCACTAACGAAACCTATGATGCGCAAAATCCGTCGCCCGGAGGTGCAACCGGTGGCCCAGGCGCGGTATTGACCGCCGCCTTGGCCCAGGCCGCAGGCAGTTCTTCCAGGGTTTATGCGATTAGCGGTGCTGATGCTAATTTTCTACCCGGTTGGCCGATTGCGCTCAATGGCGCGGTGCAAGACACCTTGCCGTTGGTGGGTCCGGGCCATGACGCGGCATTGGCTAACATTAATGGCACTCAACGCGTGGTGGTCTCTACAACCGGAGGCGACCTTGCGGTATATGCTGTTGATGGCACGCTGGTTAACAACATACAACAAGGTACATTCGGGGCAGCCTCGAATGCCACCGATCAAAGCGGGCAATTCAATCTATTTGAATCCGCCAGTGTGGGCGATCTCACCGGTGCCGGCACGCTAAATGTGGTGAAGTATGGTTTGACGCTGACCGGACTCACCAATTTACTCTTGGTTGGGCAAAACGATCCCTACAATCATCTTATTGGCGCCTATGACCTGAGCACGGGTTTGCCGCTGCCCGCGTACCCTACGATTTCCAATTCCTATCCGCGTCTAATATTGGCCAAGTCGCCGATGGGGTATCGAATCAGGTTCTCGCAGGCACCGGTTTAGGTTTGGTGCATGCTTACGATGGCATTACCGGGCAGGACGTTGCGGGTTTCCCCAAGGTGACGGGTGGGTGGTTGTTTGCGCCGCCCGAACTGAGTCGTGATGGCCGCATGGCTGCCATTAGCCGCGAGGGTTTTTTGTTTGAATGGAATGTGCCCGCCTTTGCCTGCCAACCCGAGTGGCCGACATTTCGGCATGACCCGCATAGCACCGGTAATTATGACGCCGACGGTACCCCGCCGGGTTCGGTACGCGGGCTCAGCGCCGCGCGGGACGGCCAGAATGTAAGCCTGAGCTGGCTTGTGCCGGGCGATGACGGGCTGTGTGACCAGGCCACGGCTCGCCGTTACCGGGTGCAGGTAAATGGCGTGGTCGACGACAGCATCGCAGCACCGCAACCGGCGGTTGCCGGAACAGAACAATCGCTGTTGCTTGCCGATTCGGGCGCCGCGATACGCACAGTCAGCATCCAGGCAATCGACGAACGCGGCAACGCAGGTTTTCCCCGGCAGATAGGGCTCGCGGGTGCCGGGGACGGCAATGGCGGGGGCAATAACGGTGGTGGCAACCCGGGCGGTGGCGACAACGGTAATGGTAGCGGCGGAAATACGGGCGGCGCGGGCAGCGGGGGTGTTGTTAATATTCCCGGGAATGGCAGTGGCGGTGGCTGTACTTTGACGAATAACGCGACTGCGTTCGACCCCCTCCTGCTATTGCTGCTCGCGCTCAGCCGGCTCGCCGTCGGTAATCGCCGCAGGCAGCCAGGCAGGGTTAGCGGTTTCAATTGAACACGTTCCTGCATTCAGTTTCAGCGCATAGCGGCACGCGCATCACGCGCTGAGTCAGTAGGCTGCATACGCATCGGAATCTGATATCAATACGTAATATTCAGTTAGGCTGGGTGGCAGAATAAACACGGAGGCGGTGTGCCTCCAGTCGTAAACAAGCACAGCGATGTCGTGCAAGCATCGTGTCGGCCGCGAGGCCATAGAGGTGCGGGGATAGAAACCGGAAATACATTTAAGATTTTTCGCGGCCTGTGGGTGGCAACCGCCATGGCGGCACTCTCCGCCTGCGGCAGCGGCGGTAGCGATACCAGCTCGGTGACGCCGCCGGGCGGTTCCAGCCAACAGAATCTTAGCGCCAACATACGCACCACATCTTTCGGCATTCCGCATATCCAGGCGGATAACTTTGCAGGCATAGGCTATGGCCTGGGTTATGTGCAGGCGCGGGACAACCTGTGTGTGCTGGCCGAGGATTATCTGACCATCAACGGTCGTCGCTCGGAGTTTTCGGCGGCGAAGGCGGCTATTCCATTCCCGCCGCCGGATCATTCGCCAACAACATCAATTCGGGTTTCTTCTGGACCTTCCTGATTACCGACGAGCGCATTGAAGCGTTCCGGCAAGGCGCAGGTCCGCAGGCCATCGCGGCATCCGAGGGCTTTGCCGCCGGTTATTCCCGCTATGTGCGTGAACTTAAAGCCGGCGAACATCCCGGTCGTCATGCTGCTTGTGCGGGTGCTGGCTGGGTGCGCCCGATTACATTGCAAGACATGCTGCGGCGCTATATTCGTTTGGCCGTGCTCGCCAGCTCTTCGGTATTTCCCACGGAAATCGCAACTGCCTCGCCGCTGGCCGGGCCCGGCGACATTCTGCCCCTGCCCAGCACCCAGGAAACCCTGGACCTGCTGAACCCGTCCGATATGCCGTTGGGCGATCTGGATATCGGCAGCAACATGTATGGCCTGGGTCCTGAAGCCACCCAAAACGGCCAGTCCATGCTGTTTGGCAACCAGCATTTTTCCTGGGTCGGCACGGAGCGGCTGTATCAAATGCATCTGACGGTTCCCGGAGAGGCCGATATTTTTGGCGCTTTACTTTACGGCGTGCCCGCGGTGCTGATCGGCTTCAACGAGCATTTTGCCTGGAGCCATACAGTGTCCACAGCATTTCGTTTTACTTTCTATGAACTCAAACTCGATCCGCAGGATCCGACACGGTACTTGTTCAACAACGCGTTCATTCCCATGGACTCGGAATTGGTTACTAACCAGGTACTCAATGAAGACGGCTCGCTGCGCGAGGCCAGCCGCCGACTGTACCGCACACGCTATGGACCGATGCTGGAGCTATCAGTATCCGGTATTCCGATTCTGGGCTGGAGCAACGCCGTAGCCTATACGCTACGCGACGCCAATCTGGAAAACACGCGTCAGATACGAATGGCGCTAACTTAAGCCCCTTTAGAGCAAGTTCTACCCCGGTGTGGGGTCTCCCGCATGAGCGGTCTAGGCTGGGTCATAAGTTGAAACGGTTTAGGTCGTTGTTTAACACATCGAGGCTTGCTTCGGC
>JBDNIO010000054.1:0-5230 GCA_041688215.1 Salinisphaeraceae bacterium
ACTTTTATTGAACGGGCTTTAAGCCAGATCAAAGCGATCCGCGTTCATCACCTTGCTCCAGGCGGCGGCGAAGTCGTGCACGAACTTCTCCTCGGCGCCGGTCTCGCCGTAGACCTCGGAGACGGCCCGGAGCTGCGAGTTGGAGCCGAACACGAGATCAACACGGGTGGCTTTGTACTTCACGTCACCCGACTTGCGGTCGCGCAGATCGAACTCGTACTCGGTGTCCGAGGTGGGCCCCCACTTCATACTCATGTCGAGCAGGTTGACGAAGAAGTCGTTCGTCAGCTGGCCCGGGCGGGCGGTGAACACGCCGTGCTCGGAACCACCAACGTTGGTGCCCAGCACCCGCATACCGCCGATTAACGCAGTCATTTCAGGGGCGGTCAGCCGCATTAGCTGCGCCTTGTCGACCAGCAGTTCCTCGGCCGGGGCCGAGAATTCCTGCTTCAGGTAATTGCGGAAGCCGTCGGCTTGGGGTTCCAGCACGTCGAAAGATTCGGCGTCGGTCATCTCATCGGTGGCGTCGGTGCGGCCCGCGTGGAAGGGCAAGTCCAGGCTGTGTCCAGCGTCTTTCGCGGCCTTCTCGACGCCGGCGTTGCCGCCGAGCACGATCAGGTCGGCCAGCGATATCCGTTTGTTGCCCCCCTTGTTATCTGAGGGCGCGTCGTTGAATTCTTTTTGAATTCCTACGAGTTTGTTCAGCACCTTGGCGAGTTGCTGGGGCTGATTAACTTCCCAGTCTTTCTGCGGGGCCAACCGGATGCGCGCACCGTTGGCGCCGCCGCGCATGTCGGAGCCACGGTAGGTGGCGGCGGAGGCCCAGGCGGTGGTGACCAGCTCGGACACGGACAAACCAGAGTCCAAAAGTTTGCCCTTGAGTGCGGCGACGTCGCTGCTGTCGATCAGGTCATGCTCGACCGGCGGCAGCGGATCCTGCCAGATCAGGTCTTCTTCCGGCACTTCCGGGCCGAGGTAGCGGGACTTCGGACCCATGTCCCGGTGGCTCAGCTTGAACCACGCGCGGGCGAAGGCGTCCGCCAGTTCGTCGGGATTCTCGTGGAAGTGCCTGGAGATTTTCGCGTACTCCGGGTCCACCTTCAGCGAAAGGTCGGTGGTGAGCATCATCAGCGGGTGCGTCTTGTCCTTGATGTGGGCGTCGCGCACCAGGTCCGCTTCCTCCGTTTCCTTCGGGTGCCACTGGTGCGCGCCGGCGGGGCTCTTGCCCAGCACCCACTCGTACTTGAACAGCATGTCGAAATAGCCGTTGTCCCACTTCACCGGCTCGGGCGTCCACGCACCTTCGATGCCGCTGGTCATCGCGTTTTCGCTCATGCCGGTGCCGGTGCTGTTGGTCCAGCCCAAGCCCTGCTGCGCAATCGGCGCGCCTTCGGGTTCCGGACCGACGCTGTCGGGGTCGACTGCGCCGTGGCATTTGCCAAAGGTGTGGCCGCCCGCGATCAGTGCGACCGTCTCGTAGTCGTCCATCGCCATGCGGGCAAAGGTCTCGCGAATGTCGGTAGCGGCAGCCGCCGGGTCCGGCTTGCCTTCCGGACCTTGCGGGTTGACGTAGATCAGGCCCATGGTGGTCGCGGCCAGTGGCTTCTCGAGTTCGCGTTCGCCGGAGTAGCGCTGGTCGGTGCCCTCCCACTCGTCCTCGGCACCCCAGTTGATATCCTCTTCCGGCTCCCAGATATCCGCGCGACCGCCGGCGAAACCGAAGGTCTTGAAGCCCATGTCCTCCAGCGCGCAATTACCGGTGAGCACGATTAGGTCAGCCCAGGAAATCTGGTTGCCGTACTTTTGCTTCACCGGCCACAGCAGGCGGCGCGCCTTGTCCAGGTTGCCATTATCCGGCCAGCTATTGATCGGCGCAAAGCGTTGCGCGCCGGTACCTGCGCCGCCACGGCCATCGCCCATGCGATAGGTGCCAGCAGCATGCCATGCCATACGGATGAACAGCGGCCCGTAGTGGCCATAGTCCGCCGGCCACCAGTCCTGCGACTCGCGCATCAGCGCGTAGATGTCCTGCTTGAGCGCCTTGAGGTCGAGCTTCTTGAATTCCTCGGCGTAGTTGAAGTCCTTGCCTAGCGGGTTAGACAGGCCAGAATGCTGGTGTAAAATCGACAGGTTCAGCTGATTCGGCCACCAGTCGCGGTTAGTCATGCCCCCGCCATGCATTCGGGTCTGGGAGCCGTGAATTACCGGGCACTGACCCGTGTTCTGGAAGTCTTTCGCATTTGCAGTCATTTCTATCTCCTCGTGTTCAAATAATGTTGCCCGGCGGTGAACCTGCATCAGAGAATACTCTAAATGGTTAGACGCACCGTTAAATTCGCTACCAAGAGGCTACCGTGTAAACGGACATTAAACAAATAGTAATTATTTCGCGTTTCGATAGTTTATATTAATCGAATTGGGAGGCACGTCTCACGACCATTGGCGGCAATTTATCGTGCAATGCTCCGTCAAAATAAGCGAGGGCCAGAGAAAATTCGTCTGGCCGGAATTCGCCCTCGGCCTGAATCAGAACGTGCCATCGACCGCTATTGTGTGCGGTTACATAGTGCACGCAGGCGCGGCTACTTCAGGGCGCGATGAATACGTTGTCCTGCAGCTCTGCGGCGATACTTGTGTTGCGCCATGGTTACACGCAGGTTGCGCGCCGCGAATCCAGTGATCAAGCCCGCCGGGCCTTACGCGGTAAATGGATCGCGCAGAATCATGGTGTCCGCCCGGTCGGGACCAGTCGATATAATGTCTATCGGCGTTTCGGTGATTTCTTCCAGACGCTTCAGGTAGTTGCGTGCTTCCTGCGGCAACTCTTCGTATTCACGCACGCCCACGGTAGAGGCATTCCAGCCGGGCCATTCTTCGTATACCGGTTTGCAGGCGGCCAGAAGATCCGCGCCAACAGGCGGCACTTGCAGCAATTCGCCATCACATTCATACCCGGTACATATCTGGACCGCGTCCAGGCCGTCGAGCACGTCCAGTTTGGTTATGCACAGGCCGGACAGGCTGTTATTGAACGCGGCGCGGCGCAGGCCTACAGCATCGAACCATCCACAGCGGCGGGCACGGCCGGTGGTGGCGCCAAACTCGGCGCCGCGCGAGGCGAGGTGTTGGCCATAGGCGTCGTCCAGTTCGGTGGGAAACGGTCCTGAACCTACGCGGGTTGTGTAGGCCTTGACGATACCGAGCACATAGTCGAGATACCCCGGGCCAACGCCGGTGCCAGTCGAGGCGCCTCCGGCGGTGGTATTGGATGAAGTCACGAACGGATAGGTGCCGTGGTCGATATCCAGCAGCGCGCCCTGTGCGCCTTCAAACAATATGTTGCCGCCGCTTTCACGGGTTTGCCGCAAGATTTCCGATACATCGGCAACCATCGGCCCAAGGATTTCGGCCTGTTCCAGCGACTGATAAAGAACTTTCTCAAAATCAATAATTTCGGAGCGAAAGTAGTTCTTTAACACGAAGTTATGATAATCAAGCATTTCGCCCAGCTTGGACGCAAACAGCTCACGCCGGAACAGGTCCCCGACCCGTACTGCCCGCCGTGCCACCTTGTCTTCATACGCAGGTCCAATACCCAGGCCAGTGGTACCGATCTTGGCGTTGCCGCGGGCGGCCTCGCGGGCGGTATCCAGCGCTACGTGGCACGGCAGTATTAGCGGACACGCTGGGCTGATGCGCAAGCGTTCCTTCACCGGTACGCCACGGGCTTCGAGTTCGCCCATTTCCTGCAGCAAGGCAGTTGGGGACAAAACCACGCCGTTGCCGATCAGGCACTGCACGTTATCGTGCAAAATACCCGAGGGAATCAGGTGCAATACGGTCTTTTCGCCGTCGATAACCAGCGTGTGACCGGCGTTGTGCCCGCCCTGGAAACGCACCACAGCGGCGCAGCGGTCAGTGAGCAGGTCAACAATCTTGCCCTTGCCCTCGTCGCCCCATTGGCTACCGATGATAACTACGCTTTGTGCCATGTTCTATCCGGAAATGGGAAGACAGCGCCATTGACCGTCTTGTTTGACTAATTGTTCGTTGCAATCACTAGGGGCGTTCTCGTCCACCTGGCCCGGCAGTGCCACGATCACGCGGCGACCGGTTGCGCGCAGGCGCCGGATTTCGGCTAGCAGTTGCGGGTCGTCATCAGCGGGTGCAAATACCCTGGCCGAATCCGGCGTATCGTTGAATTTACCCATTGCTGCGAGCACGTTCAGATCGGCAGAGAAGCCGGTGGCCGGGCGCGGTCGGCCGAAGGCGGCGCCCACGTTGTCGTAACGCCCGCCGCGCGCGAGTTCGCGACCCAGACCGGGCGCGAAGGCGGCGAACACAACGCCGGTTTTATAGCGGTAACCGCGCAGCTCTGCCAGGTCGATATAAACCGGCACGTCCGGGTAATGACGTGCCAGGCGGTCGGTTAGCGTTTCCAGCGTTTTCAGGGCATCGGTTATACGGGCATCAACACCCGAAAAAGCGTTGCCGGCAGACGCCAGCACGTCTTTCCCGCCGTTGAGTTCTATCAGCGTGGCAAACAATTCGCCGGCTTGCGCGGAAAGCAGGCCTTGTTCGATCAGCGCGCTTAAATCCGGTGCGGATTTGCGCTGCATGATGTCGAATAGCAGGCTTTCCGTATCCGCGCTTATACCTGTGTGCTCGACCAGGCTGCGGTAAATGCCAACGTGGCCCAGGTCCAGATAAGCGCCGCCAATGCCCATTTCGCTGAGCGTTTCCAGCATGAGCGATAACACTTCCAGGTCGCTGTCCTGGCCAGCGTGGCCGAACAGCTCAACGCCGATTTGCAGCGGCGAGCGCGAACCGCCGGACTCGTCCGGGCGGGTGCGCAGGACACTGCCGATGTAGCAGTAACGCGCCGGGCCTTCGACCTGAATGCGGTGGGCGTCTATGCGCGCGGCCTGGGTGGTGATATCCGAGCGCACACCCATCATGCGGCCCGAGAGTTGATCAGTCAGCTTGAAAGTGTGCAGGTCCAGGTTGTGGCCGGCGCCGGTGAGCAGAGAATCCAGGTATTCGATAAGCGGCGGACGGATAAGGTCAAAACCCCAGCGCCGGTACAAGTCCAGCAACCGGCGGCGGGCCGCCTCGAGACGCCAGGATTCGGGCGGCAGGGTTTCCTGCACGCCTTCGGGCAATAGCCAGCGGTTGGATTGCATCAAGCTCTCAGCAACTGTAAAGCGATTATGCCAGTGCCGATCATCAC
>JBDNIO010000283.1:0-3003 GCA_041688215.1 Salinisphaeraceae bacterium
CACTTTCGGTATTCTCTATTCGACAGGTCATCTGTTTTTCCTTTCGTGTGTTTGCGCTAACAATCCAACGAAAGAATAGCGGATGGCCTGTCGCCCTACCGGACTCAAACCAAATTACAGAAAGAATGGTGCACTAACTCGGCAGCCGCGCGCACGGCTTCGTCCACATCAGGCTCGGAATTATCGTGCCTGAAAGCATCGGTAACCAGGGCGACTCTCATGCCCGCCGGGTCCTGGCCCAGGGCCTTCGTGTACTCGCTGGTTTGCACGTCGTATTGCCGTGGGTCCAGGCCATCGGCGCCTGCCAGGGTCTCCAGAAACAGGGCATTGTCCGCCACATTCGCGGTAATAGGACCAAGATGATCTATCGTGATTTCGATGGGCATGGCCCCCGTGTACGGCACCAGGCCATGGGTGGGCTTCATGCCGTAGATGCCGCAGAACGCCGAGGGCATGCGGACAGACCCGCCCTGGTCGCCACCGATGGCCATATCGACTTCGCCCGCGGCCACCAGCGCGCCGTTGCCGGAGGACGACCCGCCGGAAGAGCGCGTTGGATCGTGCGGATTGCGCACGGGTCCAGTCGAGTTGGTATGGCTGCCCCCCGAAAGGCAGAAATGTTCGCAATGGGACTTGCCGACAATCGTGCCGCCTGCGTCCAGAATACGGGTAACTACTGTGGCGTCTATATCCGGCGTATATCCTTCCAGTGTTGACGAGCCATTCATCATCGGCAGGCCGGCCACACAGACGTTGCCCTTGACGACAACCGTCTTGCCCTTGAGCGGGCCGTCCGCAGCGCCTTCAATCCGGGACTTCACATACCAGGCGTTCAGCGGGTTTTCCTCGGGGCCCGGGCGATAGCCTAGCGTTCGCGGATACTTCACCTCGGGTAGATAATCCGGCAAGGCCTGCAGTGCATCGTAAGCCTCCAGCGTGCCATCCATCAGCGCAAGAAATTCGTTCAACCAGGTAGACGACATCTGCATGCCAAAGTCTTCGACAATTTCGCGAAGCTGCTCTTCCGTCGGACGTTGTACGGCCACTTTCTCTCTCCTCGTTGAGTTGCCTGCCTTTTACACGGCAGTACGTTTCAGGCTGCGCAAGTGCAACCATGCTGCCACCGGATTCGAGCACTGGTACAACGAAGTTCATCGCCATAGCGCCTTGAGATTTGTGACACCAGGACAACCCCCGGTGTCAGGATAGCTAAGTTCCTTGTATCTTAAATTAACTGGGTAAATTGCTGCGAGCTCTGCCTCAAGAAGAACAACGAGCCCCATCCACGTGCTTCACGTATTATCATTTTTCGAAAGTCGATGCATGTGAAATTCAATAGGTTGGCATCGTGCTGTCGACTTGCTGAGCCCAGGCATGGACGCCGCCTGTCAGGTTGCTAATTCGGGTAACACCATGCTGTTCTAAAAACAACGCGACTTGCATGCTGCGCACGCCGTGGTGGCAGATGCAGACAATCGGCTGCTCCTCGTCTAGTTCGGACAGCTTGCCGGGGATGGTATTCATCGGCATCATCAACGCCCATTCAATATGACAGATCTGAAATTCCCACGGCTCACGTACGTCGAGTAATACGGGTTTCTCGCGCGCTGCATTCTCGAGCCATACGGCCAGTTCTGGTGTAGTCAAGTTTTGCATCGTTAGGTACCTCTTCGCGTTCGTGGGTAAGGAAAGAGAATGAAACATACCCGATATAACGGACACCTCAAACAGGGGACAATAACCCCAGAGGTGTTCAATGGAAAAGAGAAAGAGCTACGGCAAGCAATTCAAGCTTGAGGCAGTGAGGCTACTGGATCAGGGTAATCAAAGCGCAGCTGAGTTAGCACGCGAATTGGGTGTACGTAGGAATCAACTGTACAAATGGAAAGCCCAGCTCAGCAAGCGGGGCGAAGGCCAGGCATTCCAGGGCCCGGGTCGGCGGCCCCTATCGGCACAAAGCGATGAATTAGCACAGCTAAAACAAGAAGTTGCTGCGCTGCGCGAAGAGCGGGATATATTAAAAAAAGCGGCGGTGTACTTCGCCAAGGAGTCGCCATGAAGTACGCCTTTATTCGCCAACACCGGCAACACTTTACTGTTTCGGCAATGTGCCGTGTACTAAGCGCCAGCCGTTCAGGCTACTACGACTGGTTAGGCCGCAGCCCCAGTAGGCGGGTGCTTGAGAATGCTCTAATACTGGGCGAAATCAGGCAAGTCCACCTTGATAACCGGCAAGCCTATGGGGCGATTAAAATCCGGCGTGCGTTGCTGCTACAAGGCCGCTGTGTTGGGCTTAACCGGATTACCCGGCTGCGGCGCATCCACGGCATTACCACGCGCCGGCGAAGGCGGTTCGTCGCCACAACCCGCTCCAAAAGCCACGGCTGGGTCGCTCCCAATCTACTGGCCCGTAACTTTACTTCAACCGCGCCCAACCGCATCTGGGTAACCGATGTGACGTTTATACCGACACGTCAAGGCTGGCTTTATTTGGCAGCAATTCTGGACTTGTATTCACGCAAAGTTGTCGGCTGGGCGATGTCTGAGCGTAACAACACGACACTGGTAAAGGAGGCGTTAGAAGCCGCTATGGCTCAGCGCCGGCCTGAGTCTGGTCTGATTCACCATTCGGACCGGGGCGGCGTATACACCAGCGGGGAATATCGTCATTTAATGACCATAAATAACATCCGCCCCAGTATGAGCCGCAAGGGCGATTGCTGGGATAACGCAGTCGCTGAAAGCTTCTTTGCAACATTGGAAAACGAGTTGATACTTGATCAGCCCTTCGCCACAAGACAGCATGCACGCAGCGAACTATTCCGATTTATCGAGGGCTTTTACAACCGCCAACGCTTACATGGTAAGCGTTCACTCACCAGCGTTGTATAGCCAAGCTAAATTACCCGGACAATAGCTTTCTGATTTCACTTTGAATCAGGCGGTTGCAATGAGCTACAGACCTAGTGGGCGCACACAGCGCAGTCCAGCCCAATGGCAGGC
>JBDNIO010000284.1:0-2343 GCA_041688215.1 Salinisphaeraceae bacterium
GCGGTGTAACTCATTTCTTCGAACATCATCAAAGCCTACGGCACAGGCACTATCGAGAGAAGCCAGCAGGAAAACCCGAACCTGCATTCCTTCTGAATTCTGCAAATTTACGAGAAGGTGTCAAGCCAGCGCGGCCCGCACCTTCTTGCCCAAATGGCCCATGTCGACCCGACCAAGTACCTGCGGGCGCAGCTCGTTCATCACCCGACCCATGTCCTGCATTCCCTGGGCATCGGTTGAGCTGATGGCCGCACGGATCAGGCCATCCAGGTCGTCCTCAGTCAGGGCGGCGGGCATAAATTCCTCAATAACCAGCATTTCTGCCCGCTCGATGTCGCCCAGCTCTTTGCGACCGGCATCGTCGTATTGACTGGCGGAATCGCGGCGCTGTTTGAGCATTTTGTCCAGCACCTTTAGAACGTCGTCGTCATTCACCTCGCGGCGTTCATCAATCTCGATCTGTTTGACCGCGGCCTGAACCAACCGCAAGGTGCCAAGCCGAAATTTTTCCCTATTCCGCATCGCGTCTTTTACCGCGTTGCTCAGTTGTTCCTTGAGTGATAATTCCGCCATTGTCGAAATCCTGTTCCATAAGTTAAGAGGACTAGTTTCGCATTAAACGAAGAAGTAGGTGTGTTTGTCATCACCAAATTAGAGGCTGCCAAGACGTCGACAAATCAAAACCCAACGGCTGCCGAAAGCTCATGGCCTCTGGAGCAACGAGCAGCCAACCCAGAACGCCTATATTTACCAGAACAGCCAGCCATCCATCCATCCAGAATGGCAAAAAGCACCCGCTACCGAGCGCAAGCCGTGAACCAAGGCGACTTGATCAGGCCTAACTAGCCTGTTGGGAGGTGGCAGCAGTCTAAGCGAAAGCCCTCAATACAGGCGATCGATATAGGACTCGTGCGGCTTCGCCGTACGGTTGTCGTCGTGCGACCATTCGCGCGGAGGCAGGTCCGGGACTGGCGGCAGATCGCGGCTATAATCGAATTGCTCCAGCAGATTGCTGATACAGTTCAACCGGGCATGGCGCTTAACGTCGGCGTCTACCATCCGCCACGGTGCGTATGGCAGGTCCGTGTAACGCAGCATTTCGTCCTTGGCCCTTGAGTACTCGGCCCACAGCTCGCGCGACTTGAGATCCATCGGGGAGATCTTCCAGCGCTTGGCAGGGTCGGCGGCACGCGCCTGAAAGCGCTGCTCCTGGGTTTCCTCGCTGACCGAGAACCAGTACTTCAGCAGAATAATACCTTCCTCGACAAGCATGTGCTCGAATTCGGGGCAGGTGTGCATGAACAGCGCGACCTCCTCGGCCGTCGCGAACCCCATCACCCGTTCAACGCCGGCCCGGTTGTACCAGGAGCGGTCAAACAGCACCATCTCTCCGGCCGCCGGCAGGTGGGACACATATCGCTGAAAGTACCACTGGCTGCGCTCGCGATCAGACGGTTTGCCAAGTGCGACCGTGCGCACAATGCGAGGATTCGTCTTCTCGGTAATGCGTTTGATGGTTCCGCCTTTGCCGGCGGCGTCGCGTCCCTCGAATAAGACCACGATGCGCAGGCCTTCGTCGGTAATGGTGCGCTGGAGCTTGGCCAGCTCCTCCTTCAATCGCGCCAGTTCCTTCTCGTAGATTTCCTTCCTCAATATACCGTGCTTATCGTAAGCATCGTCGCTGAAGCGGCGACTCGGCGACAATAGCTGCATGCGGCCTCTCCAGATTGACTGCTCGGCTTTCTAACTAAGCCGTGAACTTACTTACATTACAGAAATGTGACAAGATAATAAACGTCATCGAAATCTTGCCATATCGATGGTTTTGCGGCCTGACTGCACGGAATCAAACTCGCGCCAACAGCGGGGAAAGGTAAGCCAATGAACTACCGCCAACTCGTCCTCGCCGGAATACTCAGCCTTCTGGCTTTTGCACTCTGGACGAGCCCAGAATTCAAACAGATTGCCGCCGGGGTTGCGATCTTCCTGTTTGGCATGCTCTCACTCGAGAACGGGTTCCGCCAATTCACCGGCGGATTCCTGGAGAGGGTGCTGCGCCGAACAACCAACACGATTCCGAAGAGTCTTGGTTTCGGCATTGTCAGCACCGCTATCATGCAATCCAGCTCCCTGGTATCGGTCATCACGATATCGTTCCTGAGCGCCGGCCTGCTCCCCCTGATCACCGGCATCGGCATTATTTTCGGAGCCAACCTGGGCACCACAACCGGCGCGTGGCTATTCGCCACCATCGGCATGAAAATGAGCCTTTCGGCCTTCGCGTTGCCCATGCTCGTCTTTGGCGTGGTGCTGAATTTCCAGCAACCCCGCGCACTGAAAGCC
>JBDNIO010000055.1:0-7403 GCA_041688215.1 Salinisphaeraceae bacterium
AACGGGGCTGACGCGGCAATCCAGTGGCGAGCCGCATAACTTACAACGACTCCGGCACTAGATTGCCGCGCTTCGCTCGCAATGACAGGTTCTCGGGCTCATCGCCGCTTAAGTAGCGTTAATTCCAACGCACTACACTAGGTGCGCGCCTGGGTGAACGCTTTGGTGGCCAGGACAGGCAACGCTTTGCCAATACACTGGAGAGCACACCCACCGGCCAGACCAATACCTGGAGCAATACCACCACGGGTGACAGCTTCGCGCTAACGCCCACGAATAATTTTCAGGCCAATAACCGCGTGTGCAGAGAATTTGTAATGCAGGCCAATATGCAAAAAAACCAGGACCGCGTCGAAGGCACCGCCTGCCGTCAGCCCGATGGCGACTGGCGCGTGCAATAGGCTTGTTGTTCAAATTACCCGCGCCTGTGAGTAATGCGCCAATAAAACGGTCTACTATTAGAGTTCTTTTTTAAAAAACTTTGTAAGGAGTTGGGCGATGGACGTCAAGGCTATTCTGCGAGCAAAGGGCAACAAGGTAGTCACTGTAGAACCACATGTGCCGGTGGCCACTGTGGTGTATTTACTTAAAGACGAAGGCATCGGCGCCGTGGTGGTGTCCGACAATGGCAAACGTGTGCTTGGCATCGTATCCGAGCGTGATGTGGTCATGGGCCTGGCGCAGCATGGTGATGATCTGCTCAACCGTCGCGTTTCGGAAATCCTCACCCGGGAAGTAATCACCTGCCAGCCCAGCGATAGCGTCGCCCAGCTAATGACGGATATGACCCACCAGCGCGTGCGCCATTTGCCGGTGGTGGAAAGCGACGAGCTCTGCGGCATGATCAGTATTGGCGACATCGTGAAATACCGGCTGGCCGAAGCCGAAATGGAAACCGATGTGCTGCGTGATGCCTATATCGCGCGCAGCTCGCTGCCGGGTTGACCGGGCCTATGCCTGACCGTTCAGGCTCCCGCAATGCCCTGACGGCCTGTGACCTGCTCTTCAGCCTCGGCTTGGCGCTACTGCTAACGCATGAGATGGACGCCATGACGCACGCCGAATGGCGGATATTGCCACTGCTTTCCTGGCTACCCGAGGGCAGCGGCCTGTTCTATTTCGTAGTCGCGCACGTACCCTTATTCGCATTAATCCTGTGGTTCACAGCCAGCACCTCGGCCACAATCCGCTGGTGGGCCCAGGCCGCTGTCGATTCCTTTCTAATGATTCATGTGACCTTGCACACACTGTTCTCCGGTCACCCGGAATACAGCTTCGCAGGCGCATTGTCACTAGTGCTGATCTACGGGGCGGGCCTGTTCGGATTTCTGCATTTATTGTTGCTACTGATTACGCCCTCGTGGGCGGGCGCACAACAAAAGCGCGTATGAGTCGTTCCCTGGCCTTTCGCCTGCTGCTGGCACTGGCGGCGCTCCTGTTGCTGGGTGGCCTGCTCGCTTTCGCCCTGAGCGGCATCGACCGTCTGCTTGATCTTTGGGAACGGGCACTGGCGGCCACACCTGTTCTTGCGGCGACCTATGCGCTGTTTCTGGCGTTGTTTGCCGGCGCAGCAATCGCCTTGCTGTGGTGGATATTGCGCCCACCCAAACGCCGCAAGCCGCCTAAAGCCATCCCCACCGAGGAGGAACTGGCGGAGCGTTTGGCGCACACACAGAAACTCGGGCTTAACGCGGGAGAAGCCCAGGACGAGCTTTCGGAACTGGCGCGCCGGCGCGAAGCGGGCGAACTGCACATCGCGCTATACGGGCAAATCAGCGTGGGTAAATCCTCGCTGATACATAGCCTCTTGCCCGACGCGCATGTAACAACCGATGTACGCGGCGGCACAACGCGCCACCTGGAACGTCATGCCTGGCAAATCCCGGGGGGCGACACGGGGTTTACATTACCGATGCGCCTGGCATAAACGCCTCCGATAGCGACGACGAGGCCCTGGCGCGCGAGGAGGCTCTGCGCGCGCATCTGGTCGTGTACGTCTGCGAAGGCGACCTGACCCGCGACCAAGGGCTGGCGCTGGAAACCCGTAATCGTCGCCATTAATAAAATCGACCGGCTCTCAGCGGCGGATCTGGCGCAGGTAAAAAAACGTATAAGCAGCCGCCTGGCAGATCAGCCACGGATATCGGTAGTAGCGGTGCAAACCGGCGGTACGCAAGAGGTGCTGCGCGAAATACCCGGCAGCGATCAGGAACATATTACTCGCCCACGCCAGCCACAGATCAGGGAACTGCTGGACGCGCTGCAGACACAACTGGAAACCTCCCCCCGCGCCCTGGCCAACCTGCGTGACGCTGCGGTATTGCAGCTGGCCGCCGGCAAACTCGATGCGGCACTGGACGTGCAACGGCGCGAACGCGCGCATGAGCTGGTGCGTACCTACACCCGGCGCGCCGTGCTCGGTGCCATGGCCGCGCTTACTCCGGGTTCTGATCTGGTAATACAAGGCGCGCTGGCGACCCAGTTCGTACGCGAGCTGTGCAAACTTTACGACGCCGAACCGCGCGAGCTGCAAATAGAAAAGCTGCTGAAGTCCGCCAACCGCAAACTGCGGCGAAACTCCGCACTGGTGCTGGCGGTTGCCGGTAACGGCCTCAAGGCCTTTCCCGGCGTCGGCACCATTACCGGCGGGCTCATGCACGCTGTGGCCTACGGTTTGCTATTTGATACGCTGGGGCGCGCCATGGTGCATAACCTGCGTACCCGCGGAGAGCTGCAGCCGGAACCCACCGCCCGTGTATTTGAAAGCATGCTGGATGAAGATTTATTGCCGCGCGCGCGTCGCCTCGCGAGTTTGGCATTGAAACGGGACTCGAAACCCGATGAGTAACGACATCAGCGACTCCAATCAACGGGGTGATTTGTCCCCCGATTTGCCTGACGCTTTCTGGCGCATAAAAGATAGCATCCGCGCCCTGCTCGACGATGAAAAAGTCCCACTTGAGGTACGTGATAGCCTGCACGGCGACTACGAAAGCCTGCAGGCCATGCTCGCCAAACTCGAACACGGGCATATCCACGTGGCCGCTTTCGGGCGCGTTTCGGTTGGCAAGTCTTCCCTGCTGAATGCATTGATCGGCGCGCCGCGTTTCAAGGTCAGCGCGCTGCACGGAGAGACCAAACACGCCAGCATGCAGGCCTGGGAACAAAGCGACGACAACGGCGTGTACTTCATGGATACGCCGGGCATTAACGAGATCGGCGGCGACACGCGCGAGCAGTTGGCCATTGAAGTCGCCGGGCGTTGCGACCTGGTAATGTTCGTGGTCGACGGCGACGTGACCCACAGCGAAACCGAGGCGCTAAGCCTGCTGGCGGAACAAAACCGGCCCATGTTGCTGGTATTGAACAAGGCCGACCAATACACCACCGAAGAACAAACCTTGCTACTTGAGCGCCTGCGCGAACACGCCGGTGGCCGGGTGCTGGCGGATAACGTGGTCGCAGCTTGCGCCAATCCCGGCGAGCGTATCGTATTGGTGCAACGCGCCGATGGTAGCGAACTGGAAGAACGCCGGCCCAGCGAACCGGATGTCGCCAAGCTACGCGCCCGCTTGTGGCATATCCTGGAGGCCGAAGGTAAAACCCTGGCGGCGCTGAACGCGGGCCTGTTTGCCGACCGCTTGAGCGATGCGATCGCCAAACGCGTTACCGAAGTTAAACGCCAGGTCGCGGCCCGCCTGATTCGCAACTACTGCGTCGCCAAGGGCATTGCCGTAGCTATCAATCCGGTGCCGGTCACCGATCTGGCCGCAGCCGCGGCACTGGATATCACCCTGGTGGTGCATTTAAGCCGGGTCTACGGCCTGCCGGTAACTCGCGGTGAAGCCGGGGCTTGCTGGCGGAAATATCGGCGCAACTCGCGCTGTTAATGGGTGCGGTCTGATGGATACACATCGTATCCTCGGCACTTAAAACACTCAGTATCGGCGCATCGGTTGCGTTTACCGCCGTGGCGCAAGGCGCGGCCGCGTACTACGCCACTTATGTGGTGGGGCGCTGCGCCGAACGCTATTTCATCGCCGGTAAGTCCTGGGGCAAACAGGGCGCGAAAGCGGCCGTTCGGGACATACTCAACAGCATCGATCGCAATTCGATTCTGCAGGAAGCCAAAGCCGAAATTCAGGCACGCGTGAAAGGCGGCACGAAAACCTCGATTTAGCTGCTCGCGGTCACAACCAATGCTTGCATCGGCGCTGCAATTTCGGCGTTTCCGTATTGATCAATTATCGCCTGCTCGATAATCAGCAACGCTTCTTCCTGCTTACCCTGGGCCGCCAATTCCCCACCCAACGGAGAGCCGAGCACCAACGCCAACGCCACCTCTTTTGCACAGGCAGCCCGCGCAACACCGGGTAAAGCCTCGATCTGAACATGCGCAAAACCCGCCAGCCGCAACTCCGATTCTATTGTTTCCGTATCGTTATAGCCGAAAGGCGTGGATGTAGAAGCGCCCGCCGTAGGCGCCAGTATAGATCGACGTGGTATCCGCGCCGAAGCGCCGGGCAGCCGCGTGGATGTAGACCGCCGTGGCGTGGGCGTGCAAGCGCCAGGCACGAACCTGGATATCAGCCGCGACCGGCGCCCTGCGGTTGCGCCGCGCAGCTCCAACGAACGTCGCCAGCGGCCGGTAAGTAGCCGTTCCGGCGGTTTTGGTTGGGCGGCGGCTCCGGTGGCTTGCTTGGTGGGTTGCTGGGCGGCTAATGTGTTAAAGCTGTGCAAGGACGCCTCGTGGAGAATGAATCCACGAGGCGTTTCGCACAAATACTATCCGAGCGTGCGCTGCGGCTCGCGCAGTGCGAATAGAGCGGCTGCATGACAGTCTGAAACGCGGCCACGCCAATCTCAAGAATCAACCGGGAGTGTCCATGGCTACGGATTTAAGTGCTTTAGACAAACACTTCCGGCGCGGGCTGATTGCCGCCGCCATTATCCTGGGCGCCCTCGACACCTGGACCGGCGGTGGTAACGTCTGGATCAAGTCCGGATTCGTAATCGCGATTGCGGGTCTGGTGGGCTACTTCACCAACTATCTGGCGATCAAGATGCTGTTCCAGCCCAAGCGCGGACAGGTGTTCGGCTGGCGCGGCCTGGTGCCGCAGAATCAGCCTCAGATCGCCCGCAGCCTGGGCGAGAATGTGCAACAGCAATTGCTCTCGCCCGACGTAATTCTGGCCTATATCCGCGACCGTGAATTAATCGACCTGGGCACCCGCAACCTGGCCGAATGGCTAGACGTTAACCTGCAAAAACCCGAAGTCCGGCGTCGCATTACCGAACTCCTGATCGAATTCCTCAACGCCCGCGGCCCGCAACTGCTGGCATCCGTTTTCGATCTGGTGGAGGAATCGCTGAAAGGCGTTGCGCGCAACCCGCAGGTTATTGAAGGCTACTGGCAACAGATTCGTGCGGAACTGGTTGTATTTCTGGATTCTGATGAAAACCGTAACGCAACCGCCGGGCATGCCCGCAAACTGATTCAGCAACATCTGCCGCAAATCGCGGCCTGGATGGACCGCGCGCTGGAAGATTACCTGGCGCATAAACGCGCCGTGGGCAGCCTCGGCCGCGGCATCAAGAACCTGGTTTCGTTTGATCAGGATGCCATACAGGAAGTGCTGCAACGTTTTACCGAAGACCCTGAGTTTATCGACGAATTTATAGACACGCTGGACGCGGTTATGGACGGCATTCAAAAAGAGCTCAGCGCTGATGCCACGCAAAACCTGATTGTCGATCAGCTCCAGAACTGGATAGAAACCCTGGCCGAATTCTCGCGCAAGTCCCTGCTGCCCAGCACCGTGGAACAGTTCGGCAACTATCTCAACAACCCGGAAAACTGGGCGCAAATCGAAGAGACGCTGATTCGCGGCATCCAGTGGCCAAAACAGCGCACCCTGGCGCTGCTCGATTCCAGCGAGGGCCAGGCTTATGTACGCGCCGGCATCGAGCGCGCAGTCCAGCGTCTGAACGTTACCGAGCTGGTGGAAGAACAGGTCATGCAGCTTGACACCGACGAACTGGAAAAAATGGTACTGGATAACACCGGCGGCAATTTGACGGTTATCCAGGTACTCGGCGGCATGCTCGGGATTATCGCTGGCAGCGTGCAAGTGCATATCCTGTTCGCGTTGCCCATTGCGGCCATGGTGGGCGTGGTCTGGATCGCGTACGCGCTGAACGAGCGCCGTTACCTCCGTAGTTAATGCCCGGGTTCAGCGCTTGCCGGGCTCGTATGTGTTGTGCTTGAAATAGGCCTCGTTAAGCAGCTTTACTTCGGCTTCATAGAGGTCGCTGAAGCGCTGGCGCGTCTCGGCGTTGTTCAGAAACTTGCGGCGTTCGTCGCTGCGTTCGGCCTCGGCCATCACCCGCGCCAGATGCCTAAACTGATTGAATCCACCGGACAAGGTAAATAAGAGCGCGCGCTCAAAATCCGCACCTGTGCGGCCGGTAACCGGCGCAAAGATATTGATGCGTGCGATAGTCGCCGCGCTCTGCTTTGCCGCTTCGACTCTCGGCAGCGGCTTCAGATCAATGCGCAGGCTGGGGTAAGTCCCTGGCCAATTGCTCCAGCTGTCTGGGCGAGTCTGGCCAGATATTCCGAGGTCTCGTCGATTACCTTTTCGGTGGCATCATTTTCGAACTTGACCAGAAAAACCTGGTTGGCGTTGCTGGCTCCCGATACGCCGCTGTACAGCAGGCTATAGCCTTCATTGAGGATGCGCAGCTCTTCAGCCGGGCTTGACTCGTCATCAGCCCAGGCGGTATTCGCCGTGACAAACAGCATGCTTATCAAGAGAAAAGAAGTCGCATGTTCAGGTACCGGAATTGCAACAAGGGGCGACGCCGTGCGTTAACCATGGTCTGTATGTGACAGATGAACAAGCTAGAGCATTACACATTGTGTCCACAACCTGTATCAAGATTCGTTGAGAGCGCATCGTTGCGGGCTCGGGTAACGTATAGAAACATAGTTGGTGGCAAGCCCACCTCAATTTTTAACTTGATTATGTCTCAAGCTCAGCTACAGTCATTGCGAGTCGCGTTAGCGACGCGGCAATCTCCTGAAGGCAGAGAACAAACACTGCTTCAACGGCTATGCCTATAACGAAGACGGCAACACCCTGCTTTACACCGAGCACCACGAACAAAGCCTGAAAGACGGACACCCGCAAAAATGGACGGTGAGCTACCGTTCGGCCAATGCACAAGTCATGGCGGCGCAAGCCGGGGACGTAATCGCGCGCAAGCAATTCGATTTCTCCGACAACCGCACGGTGCCCGTGTATACGCTGGACCTGTTGCGCGAGGGTTATCGCGAAGGCATCCGCCACGACGCGCAAGGCTGGCGCATGATTCGCCGGGAATCGACGGACGCGGCCACC
>JBDNIO010000285.1:0-16042 GCA_041688215.1 Salinisphaeraceae bacterium
CCATACAAAGTGATACATTATTCTGAATACGTGATGCGTATTTCGACGCAAGTCCATAAGTCGGATACCCCACAATGGCTAATGCCATTGTAAGCTATCCAGCTCGGGGGCAAGCCCCCGAGATTTTCGCTGCGCGGTTAAGCAGGTTTTGTGCGGACAAAGTCCGCAATTACAAATAGGCTGGCTGCGCCAGCCGCAAGACCGCTTTGCTTTATTCCCTTGGGCGCGCTTCTTTTGCCTACTTTTCTTGCGCGTCAAGAAAAGTGGGTCGCACACGCAGTGCGAAACCCAAGAGTGAGAAAAACCCAAAAACAAAAAACCACCCCCTACCCCACAGGAATCAAATCCCCCAACCGCCCCACAACCACCCCATGCGTATGCTCGCGCAAAGAATCCCGACTATCCGGCCTGGATAACGCCACCACCTGCCCAATGCCGCTAGCCACGGCATTTGCCACCACCGCTGGGCTATCGCCCACAAACAACGCACGCTCACGCTTAAACGGATAGGCCGCCGCCAGCGCCGGCCAGAATCCCGGTTCTTCCTTGGCGTAGCCAAAATCGTGCGAAGTAATAATGTGCGCAAAGTAATGCGCCAGGCCGGTGCGCTCCAGCTTCAGGTGCACCGAATCCGGGTGCGCATTGGTCACCAACCAGATGGAGCGACCGCTTTTGCGCACTGCCTCAAGAAAATTTACCGCGCCCGGCAACGGGCCGATCAATTCCACGATCTCGCGTTTGAGCGCAACAACATCCAACCCGGTTGTTTCGCTCCAGAAATCCGTGCAGTACCAGTTCAAGCGCCCCGCGTTTTCGCTGAATACCGGGGCCAGCCGCCGGTTGGATTCTTCGAGTTCCAGCTGGTGGTGCTCGGCGTAACGACGCGGCAGGTGCTGCGTCCAGAACTGGTTGTCGAAGTGCAGGTCCAGAATAGTGCCGTCCATGTCCAGCAGCACGGTGTCCACGCGCGGCCAATCCACTAAGGGTTTACACGTGCTACTCACAGGAATCGGCAAGCCGTATGTAAACCGGTATTATGCCGCGTTGGGTTTTTCATCAGATACAGAAAACGGATTGTTATGCAGGATTTGGTCACGTCACTACCCGAAGTTAAAAAAATCGCAGAAGAGGCCGGCGAGGCCATTTTAAAGGTCTACCGCAGCGACTTCGATGTGGAGCATAAGGACGATAACAGCCCGCTCACAGCCGCGGACACGGCTGCGCATAAAATTATTATGGCCGGGTTGGAGAAACTCACCCCCGAACTGCCTTGTTTATCGGAAGAAGGCGCGGACATCCCTTTTGCAACCCGCAAGACCTGGTCCCGCTACTGGTTAATCGACCCACTCGACGGCACCCGCGAATTCGTCAAACGCAACGGCCAGTTCACAGTGAACATTGCGCTGATAGACAACGGCGTGCCGATTCTGGGCGTAGTGCACGCACCCGACCTGGAGGCGACCTGGTACGCCGCAAACGGCTTGGGCGCGTTCAAATCAGACGCGCAAAAATCCGATGCGCCATTGCAAGTCGCCAAGGCCAACA
Source organism: Salinisphaeraceae bacterium (assembly GCA_041688215.1). Taxonomy (GTDB): domain Bacteria; phylum Pseudomonadota; class Gammaproteobacteria; order Nevskiales; family Salinisphaeraceae; genus JBDNIO01. The sequence goes on from JBDNIO010000285.1 coordinate 1,546, forward strand.
CCGGCAAACCGCGCGTGCTGGTCAGCCGTTCGCACCGCACGCCGGAAATTGATGAGTGCCTGGCGCGCATGCCGGATTACGAGCCGGTAAGCATGGGTTCGTCACTCAAGTTCTGCATTATTGCCGAGGGCGGCGCAGATTTTTATCCGCGCCTGGGGCCCACCTCAGAATGGGATACCGGCGCGGGCCACGCAGTAGTCGCCGCCGCGGGTGGCCGGGTTACGCACGTGGATGGTTCCGATCTAGGCTATAACCAGAAGGAATCTATCCTGAACCCCTACTTTCTGGTGTTCGGGGACACCTCGGTCGACTGGACCGCGTTCGTCGAACAGGCCTAATCCCGATAAGACTTATCCATCCGGTCAAGTTTGCGCAGTAACCCTGGCCACGCCAGCTTGCCGCCCAGGCCGCGGGTGACTTCTTTCGCCTGCTGGACAATGCCATCCACAATTTTTTGCGGAATGTGGTTCAGTTCCGTATTACCACTTTGCGCCAGAACTTGAATCTGGCAAGAGCCTTCCAATAAATACATCGCCAAAAACGCATCGGGGATATTGGAACCCACGGTGAGTAGGCCGTGATTCCGCAGAATTAAATTATTCGCGCTGCCCAGGTCCGCCACTAAGCGTGGCTGTTCGTCATCATTCAGTGCCACGCCCTCGTAATCGTGATAGGCAATTGATGCCAGCGGAAACATTGATTGCTGTGATAATGGCAACAACCCCTCTTTTTGCGCCGAGACCGCGATACCGTGGCGTGTGTGCAGGTGCAATACGCACTGGGCATCCTCGCGCGCGGCATGAATCGCACTGTGAATGGTAAAGCCCGCCGGATTCACATCGTATGGTGAATCCATCACCTTGTTGGCGTCCTGATCGACCTTGACCAGGGAGCTCGCGGTAATCTCCTCAAAAAACATGCCGTAGGGATTGATCAGGAAATGATGCTCCGGACCGGGCACGCGCGCCGAGATGTGGGTAAATACCAAGTCGTCCCAGCCAAAACGCGCTACCAGCCGGTAGCAGGCCGCGAGGTCTACCCGCGTCGCCCATTCCTGTTCCGACACCTGTTGCCGAACATTGCCGAATTCCTTTGCCGCTGTGCTCATATTGCTACTCCTATTATCCAGTCTACATGCGCACTTTAACGCGTTTGGGCGAGCCTTGTATGAGCTTGGTCAACGCTGCCTACAATATCGAGCGGCCATCGCCGCCACAAGTATTTTCTCTATTCCACTAACAACGGCGCGGCCCGTCCATTGCGGCGTTCTCGCGTCCGCTATCCAGTTCGGTTCCAGACTGTCGAAAAAACATACATACAACTGTTTTAATCCCAAAAATTTCCCGTGGCTTGCTGCGGGGTCTGCGCGATGGGGTTTCCAAAGGGGAGAATCGTGATTCTCCCCTTTGGTCGCCCTGCGGGGTTTCATACCCCGTTGGGCGAAATTTAAATTGATTGATATTTAATCATAGATACATAGTCTGGTGGAGTGCCGGACTGGAAAAAACTTGACATCGCCGAGCAAAAACAGGATTGTTTTCCCATCGCGCGTCAAAGCGGGTCCGCGAGTGTTTTTAAGGGATATGCAAAGTCCCTCATAGCCAGGAGAACGAATAAAATGTTAACGAATAGAAAAAACGGACCAAATCTCCGCCGCGTACTGGGCACTGGCCTGGGCGCGGTTTTTTTATTGGCCGCTGCATCAGCACAGGCTGGGACAATGACCGTCAACTCGCTAGCCGACCCAGGCGTCGTCAATAGCAGTTGTGAATTACGCGAAGCAGTAATTGCGGCCAATACGAACACCGCAAACGCTGATTGCCCTGTAACCGGGGGGCGCTGGGCGCGGGCCCCGGCATTGTAGACATAATCAATTTCGGCGGCTCTGTTACTTACGCCATAAGCGCCGGCGAACTCCCGATAACCGACGATGTAAGCTTCAACGAATCCGGCCAAACGCCTACTATTGATGCCAATCAGACCAGCCGAATATTCAATAACAGCGCGGCGCTGACACTGACCAATATGACCCTGGTTGACGGTCTGGCCAACGGTGCGGCCAATCCGGACAACTCCGGCGGTGCTATTTTCAACGGTGTCGCCGGCACGGTAAACGCCAGCGGCGGTGCCATGAACGACAACACTGCGTTGCACGCGGGCGGTGCGATTGAGGACGCTTCCAACGCGGCCAACGCTATTACCCTGATGAATGTTGATTTTTTTCGCAATAACGCCGGTGGTGATACGGCGGCGTCTTGCACGTTTCCGGCGCAGGCGGGGTTAGCGTGACCGGCGGCACAATGCATGACAATGTGGCCGCGAACGAAGGCGGCGCGCTGTGGAACGGCGGCGGCTCCATGACCGTTTCCGGCACCAGCATTACCAATAATGATGCCAACGGCGCCGACCAAAGCGAGGGCGGTGGCGGCCTGTTTAATGAGGGCGGCACGCTTAATATCAGCAACGCCACCATCACTGGAAACAATGCAACCGGCAGCGGCGGCGATATCCTAAACAACAGTGGCTCACTGATCGTAAGTGACAGCACCATCTCCAATAACAGCTCGGTACGTGCCGGTGGCGGCATCGAAGCCGATGCGCGTGAATTGGATAACAGCGCGTCGACGACGCTGAATAACGTAACCATGAATGGCAACACGACCGGCGGCAGCCCCGGTAACGGTGGTGCCTTGCACGTTAGTGGCGGCGGTAGTTTCACCAATAACGTGGCCTCGAACGAAGGCGGCGGGTTATGCAACTTCGGCAGTGGCGCCGTCATGACCATCGATGGCGACACGCCTAATGGCGCCGTGCTTATCGACAACAACGGTACCGGCGCGGCCAATGGCGGCGGCGGCTTGTTTAACAACGGCGGCATCATGAATGTGAACGATGCCACCATCAGTAATAACACCGCGACCGATGGTTCGGGTTCCGGCGGCGGCATTCTGAACTTTGATGGCGGCGTGCTTACGGTGGAATCAAGCCTGATCAGCGCGAACACCGCCAACCGCGCAGGCGGCGGTATCGAAACCCGCGGCTCCGATCCCACAGGTCAAGTCGGCGTTGCTCTGAACAACGTGCTACTCACCGACAACATCGTAAACACCAGCACCGGCAACGGCGGCGGTCTGCACGCCGGCTCTGATGCCCGCGTTAACGTGAGCAACAGCATCGTCAGTAACAACATCGCCGGCCTGGAAGGCGGCGGCTTGTGGGTTAACGACGGCACGCTCAATGTCGATAACAGCCGCATTTCAGGCAACCTGGGCAATGGCAACCGCACCGGCGCCGAGAACGCTAACGCAGACGGCGGCGGTATCGTGGTGAATGGCGTGGGTACCGCCAACATCACGGATAACACCCTGATCTCGGAAAACACCGCCAGCGGCACCCAAGGCTCTGGCGGCGGCATCTTCAACAAGCCGAGTGGCACGGTTAACGTTAGCGATAGTGTCATCGGCGGCAACACGTCCAACCGTGCCGGCGGCGGCATCGAGAACAATGGCGGCACCGTAACGCTTTGCCTATGTCACCAAAGAATAGTGATTTTCTATAAATTATTGATCTGTAACGTCATTCCAGAAAAATCTGGAATCCAGTGAAAGTGCCGCGGAATATGAATTCCCGCGTTCGCGGGAATGACGATCCATATAGTTCGGTGACATAGCCAACGCTTTTAAACGTGACGCTGGGCGGCAACAATCCCTCCACCGGCAATATCGCCGGCACCAGTCCAGGTAACGGTGGCGGCCTGCATACCGGCGGCGCCGGCACAGTTGTGATTGATGATTCCGCGATTACTTTCAACACCGCTGCTGAAGGCGGCGGCCTGTGGAACTCTGGCGCGGGCACGTTAACGGTGAATAACTCCACCGTGTCCAACAACCAGGCAACCTCCACCACCGGTGGTGGCTTGCATCAGGATGGTAACGCCGGCAGCACGATACTTAGCTTCGTTACCGTCGCGCGCAACGATGCGGCGGGTAACGGTGGCGGCGTAGCCGTACCCGGCAACTCAACCGCTACCATCGGCAGCAGCATAGTCGCGGAGAACATCAGTTCCGCCACGGATGCCAATATTTCCGGTGCCAACGCGACCGCAACGGACACAGTAACCGGCTCTGATGCCGGCCTGGGCCCCCCTGCGCTTGTTTGGTGGCACCACCGAAACACATCCGCTGTTAGCCGGCAGCCCGGCCATTGATACCGGCAACTTCGCGAATTGCATCAATGCGCCAATCAGCAACGACGACCAACGTACCGCGTCGCGTCCCATAAATGGCTGCGATGCAGGCGCGTTCGAGGCAACCGGCAACCCGGTGATTACCGTTACCAATAATAATCAAGATAACGTAACGATAACCGCGGGCGGTGCCGATGATGTAACCGTGCTGGCGTTTACCCTGACCAACAACTCTGGCGGCCCGGTAACCATTGATGGCGTTAGCGGCGTGCTCGACATCAGCCAGCCTGATGCCGACCCGGATAACTTCCAGGTATATGCAAACGGAAGCTCTTCGCCCCTGGCCGATGCCGACGTAAGCATAGACGGCCGCGCGTTCACCGTGACCTTCAACGGCACCAGCGGCTTTGTGTTCAACAACGGCGATAGAGCGTCTTACATCGTAACCGCTGACTTCAGCCCTGACGCGACCACTACGGCGTCTATCGCCATGCCAGTCTTTGCAGGCGGCTTACTCTGTTTAGCCTGCTCGGCCTGTTCAGTGTCGGTGGCTTGCGTCGGCGCACCCAATGGGCTTTGCTGGCCATAGCCATGGTCGTCGGCCTTTCGGCTTGTGGCAGCGGCAGCGGAAACGGCAACTTCGGGAACATTGGCGGCAACAACAATAACAACGATGCAGATGCCAATGTGATGCCTGCGGATCTGCGCTTTATTGCGCTCACCGTCGACGGCGAACCCGGCACCGGCACCGGCAACGACTTCATAGTCGGCGACGGCATGCCCGTAGCAGGACCCGGGATTAGTCTCGGTAATTAGGTAAAACGGAGACCTTTCAAGGCCGGATTGTTTAACAATCCGGCTTTTTTTATAGATTGACAAAATCTGAACCTTGATTCATTATTAATGTGAACTTAAATTCACATTATAGTCATGGCTTACCGCGAAACCGCTAAGGTCAAGGCCCGCAAGCAGTCACAGCGTCAGCAAATCCTGTCTGCCGCACGTGAGCACATTGCCAGCGGTGGCTACCAGGCCGCACAGATGCAGTCATTGGCGCAAGCCTGTGCTATCGCCACCGGTACGGTTTATCGCTATTTCCCTTCCAAGGCGGAATTGTTCGCCGAAGTCTTCCGGCTGGCGGTGCAGATCGAGGTGAACGCCGTCGATGCCGCCGCCCATGCCGCGGGCGCACCGGCGCAACGTCTGGAGGCGGTAATCACAACTTTCGTGCACCGTGCCCTGCGCGCCCCGCGGCTGGCCTATGCCCTACTGGCCGAACCGGTTGACCCCGCGGTTGAGCGCGAGCGGCTGGTATTCCGGCAAAGCTATGCCCGGATTATTGAAAATCTATTAGTGGAAGGCATTGCCACTGGCACGTTTGCCGAACAGAATCCAGAACTCTCGGCCGCGGCGCTGGTCGGCATAATGAACGAAACGCTGGTAGGACCGCTGTCGCCCACACCACAAACCGATACCCCTGAACACTATTCAGAACCGCAGGAATCAGAATTAATTCAGGCCATCATCGCCCTGTGCATGCGTGCCGTCACAGGCAGGAGAACAACATGAGCACCCAGTCAGAAAGCATCCCGACGCAATCCGATTTTCCCGACATCAGCGAACCCACTCACGAAGTCAGTAACCAGCCGCCGCCGCTGGCTGGCTACAACGCATTCGATTCGGATATCGCATTAACCGAAGCCCTGGAACGTGAAGGCGGCGGCTGGGGCGCACAACGTTGCCATGAATTTGGTGCATGGGCCGGTGGCGACATGATTGAGCTGGGTTTCCAGGCGAATGAAAACCCACCCAAACTGAAAACCCATGACCGCTACGGCCATCGCATAGACGAAGTGGAATTTCACCCGGCTTACCACCGCGTGATGGCCGCTTCCATCAAACACGAATTGCACGCCCTGCCCTGGAACGAATCCCGACCCGGCGCGCATGTGGTGCGTTCGGCACTCGGCTACATGAACGGCCAGTTCGAGGCCGGGCACGGTTGTCCGATTACCATGACCTACGCCGCAATTCCGGCGCTGCGGCACCAACCGGACATCGCCGCCGTATGGGAGCCGCGCATTACGTCCACCGAATATGACCCACGTTGTATCCCTGCCGAGCAAAAAACCGGCGCCACTATCGGCATGGGCATGACCGAAAAACAGGGCGGCTCGGATGTGCGCGCCAGCACCACCCGCGCCTATCCGATCGGCAAGGGCGGGCCTGGCGGTGATTATGAACTGGTCGGCCACAAGTGGTTTTTCTCCGCGCCCATGTGCGATGCGTGGCTGGTACTGGCCAATACGGACAAGGGCATCAGTTGTTTCCTGGCGCCCAAATGGCGCCCGGACAACACCCGTAATCAAATCCATATTCAACGCCTGAAGGACAAACTCGGGGATAAATCCAACGCTTCCTCCGAGGTGGAGTTTCGCGGCGCCTACGCACAAATGATCGGCGCCGAAGGCCGCGGCGTGCCGACGATAATCGAAATGGTCATGCACACCCGCCTGGACTGCATGACGGGTTCCGCCGCCCTCGTGCGCCAGGCCGTGATCCAGGCGATTCACCACGCGACCTATCGCGAAGCGTTCGGCAAAAAGCTGATAGATCAACCGCTGATGCAAAATGTGCTCGCCGATCTGGCGCTGGAATCCGAGGCGATGCTGGCGCTGATGCTGCGCAGCTCGCGCGCAGTGGATTCTTCACATCAAGGCAATGAACAGGAAAAACTATTCGCCCGCATCGCCACCGGGATTGGCAAATACTGGATATGCAAACGCACGCCGGTAACCATTAACGAAGCCCAGGAGTGTTTGGGAGGTGCAGGGTTCGTCGAGGAATCCATCCTGCCCCGGCTTTATCGCCAGGCGCCGCTGAATTCCATCTGGGAAGGCTCGGGCAATATTCAGTGTCTGGACGTATTGCGCGCAATGGCCCGCGAACCGGAAACAGTCGAGGCCTTAACCGCCGAACTTTGGGCCGCGAAGGGCGAAAACGCGGCCTACGACGCACATATCCAGCGGCTGCATAAACAACTCGGCGATCAAGCAGATATGGAGATACGCGCACGCCGTATTGTCGAGGATATGGCGCTGGCATTACAGGCCTCGGTACTGATTCGCGCCGGCAACAGCAGCGTATCGGATGCGTTTTGTGCCGCGCGCCTGGAAAGCAGCGGCCTGGCATTCGGCACCCTGCCTGCTGGCCTGGATTTCGCAAGCATTATCGAACGCGCCCAACCCAAGTTGAAAGCAGGTGCAGTGTGAATTACCAATCAATAACCTACGAGGCCGATGGCCGCATCGCAAGAATCACGCTGGATCGCCCGGAACGCTTGAACGCATTCGACGAACACATGCCGCGAGAAATCCGGCAGGCGGTTGAGTTCGCAAATGCCGATGAGGCCATCCATGTCATCATTCTCGCTGGCGCCGGCGACGCCTTTTGCGCCGGTTACGACCTGAAGGAATTCGCCGAAGCCAATCACGCATATAACCAGTCCATGCCCTGGGACCCGATGGTGGATTACCGCATTATGCGGACCAACACCGAAGATTTCATGTCCCTGTGGCGCAGCTACAAACCGGTGATCTGCAAGGTGCATGGCTATGCGGTAGCGGGCGGTTCGGACCTCGCCTTGTGCTGCGATCTGGTAATCATGGCCGAAGACGCAAAAATCGGCTACCCCCCTGCCCGCGTCTGGGGGTGCCCCACCACCGCCATGTGGGTTTATCGCCTGGGCGCGGAACGCGCCAAACGCATGCTGCTGACGGGGGATTTAATCGACGGACGAGAAGCCGAGAAACTCGGGCTTGTACTGGAAGCCGTGCCGCCGGCCGAGCTGGATGATCGCGTCGAGCATCTCGCCAGACGTATGGCCGGCGTGCCCAAAAATCAGCTGATGATGCAGAAGCTAATGATCAACCAGGCTTACGACAACATGGGCCTCACAAGCACGCAGAATATGGCCACCCTGTTCGACGGCATTACCCGACATTCGCCGGAGGGCCAGTGGTTCAAGGAGTATGCCGCCGAACACGGATTTCAGGAAGCCGTGAAACTACGCGATTCGGGTGCGGATATTCCAGGCGAAAAGCCCTGGCCCAGGATGCCAGACTGATAGCAGACGAGTTCCTACAAACTGAATACGCCCACACTGCGCAGCAACGCCGCCGTCTCGAACAGCGGCAATCCCATCACCCCGGAATAGCTGCCCTGCAACGACTCTACGAACAGTGCACCCCGGCCCTGAATGGCATAGGCACCCGCCTTGTCTGCGGGCTCGCCCGTGCGCCAGTAAGCGTCTATTTCTTGAGCAGAAATATTGCGAAAGCTAACCGTGCTGGTACTGAGTGCGCTGGATTCGTGCTTTGCATTGATCAGCGCCACGCCGGTCATGACCTGGTGCGAACGCCCTGACAGCCGTGCAAGCATTTCTAGCGCGTGGGACTTGTTACGCGGTTTTCCAAAAATTGCACCGTCAATCGCCACTGCGGTATCTGCGCCCAGACAGGGCAGTTGGCTGTCAGAATACTGTCGGCCTGCCTGCGCCTTTTCCAGCGCTATGCGCAGCACATAGTTCGCCGCACCCTCCTCCGGCGCAGGGGTTTCATCAATATCCGCCGCTTGCACCACAAAGGCCAGGCCGATTTGCTGCAACAATTCTGCCCTGCGTGCAGACTGGGATGCCAGCACTAATTTAGCGTTTCCTGTTTGCGTCATTTCCTGACCCTATGTGGAGGCCGGGTGTATAGGGGTCCCATATTTCAAGACTCTAAAACAAAGCGCCGTTGATCAAAAAATGCGTCCAGATACTGGCCGCAAAGCCCAGGCCCACAGCCCAGGACCATTTTAGGTGGCCGAAGAAGGTATACACGCCGCGCGCCTGCCCCATTACCGCCACACCGGCCGCCGAGCCGATGGACAGCAACGAACCGCCGACCCCGGCGGTCAACGTGGCCAGCAGCCACTGGCCGTGGCTCATATCCGGCAGCATGGTGAGCACCGCGTACATGACCGGAATGTTGTCGACCACGGCCGACGATATGCCGACCAGCACGTTCGCCACTGTCGGACCAAAGCCGCCATAAAATGTTTGCGAAAGTTCGGCCAGAAAACCCAGCGTGCCGAGACCACCCACGCACAGGATAATACCGTAGAAAAACAGCAGCGTATCCCACTCGGCACGTTCAACCTGGCGGAAAATATTGAACGGTTCGCGCCGGGTTTCGCGCTCGGAAACGGCAAGGCCCGCGTCAGCTTCGTGGTCCAGATAGCCGAGTTGGGTGCTCTCGCGGTGATGCAGGTAATAGCCAAACAGCTTGAGCAGACCCAGGCCGGTCATCATGCCCAACACAGGCGGCAGATTCAGGACGGTATGCGCGGTAACTGCCATTACAATGGTCACCACAAACAGCGCGATGACCCTGTAGGCACCCTTGCGTAAATCCACGGCCTCATCCAGCGGCGCCGGTTTGGCGTTGGGAATAGCCCACATCATGATGACCGCGGGCACCAGCCAGTTCACCAGCGCCGGTACAAACAGATCGAAGAACTCAAAGAACGTGACCACGCCTTTTTGCCAGACCATAAGCGTTGTAATATCGCCAAACGGACTGAATGCGCCACCGGCGTTCGCGCCCACCACAATATTCACGCAGGCGGGTACCAGAAAACGCGGATTGCCGGCGCCCACCGCCAGTACTACAGTCGATAACAGCAACGCGGTGGTCATATTGTCCGCCACCGGCGAAATCACAAACGCCAGCGCACCGGTGATCCAGAAAATTACGCGGAAAGAAAAACCGCGGGTTACCAGCCAGCCGCGCAGCGCATCGAACACGCCGCGCTCTTCCATGGTGTTGATGTAAGTCATGGCCGCCAGCAGGAAGAGAAACAGTTCCGCGTATTCGAGCAGGCTTTGGCGCACGGCGATCTCTGCGGTTTCGGTATCCCCGGTTTGCAGCAGGGCAATGGCTACCACGGCCCAGATGATGCCGGCAGCGACAATCACCGGTTTCGATTTACTTAAATGGATCTTGTCTTCGGCAATAACTAGTAAATACGCGAGCACAAAAATACCCAATGCCAGATAACCCGCCCAGTGATGGGTAAAGTCGTGGACCACCGCCTCGCCCGGTTCAAGCGCCAGTGCCACGCCGGGCACGAGCAACATAAAAACGCATACAAGGAAGGGGTTCAGGGCAGCAAGAACGCGCATAAGCCGGTAACCTCAGGCTAGGGATGCCGCAACGGGCAGGGGAAAAACGCGCGCTATAGTACTGCAAGTCCTGTGGCGTAATCAGGCCAATGCGGGCAAAAGCTTGCCGCCAGGGTTATAATTTCCGCGCCGCAGGCAGCCGGCATTCTCAGAATTTCAGAAAAAAAGACAGCGGTATGAGCTTCGAATTCGAGCAAGACACCCGAGTAACTATGCACGCGCCCGGTGAATACCGCGCCGAGATTTCCGACCGCTGGAATATCATGACGGTGCCCAACGGGGGTTATCTTATGGCTGTTGCCGCCAGCGCCTTGCGCGAGCATCTGCCCCACCCCGACCCATTCACCATTACCGGCCATTTTCTTAAACCCATCGCGCCCGGCCCGGTGACGATCCAGGTTGAAACCATGAAAGTCGGCAAGGCGGTCAGCTTCGGCCAGGCCAGGCTAATTCAGGATGACCAGGAGCGCCTGCGGGTTACCGCCGCCTTCGGCGCGCTGGATAATCGTAGTGGGTTGAATCAAGTAAGTCGTCCCATGCCCGTGATCCCGCCCTTTGACGAATGCGTGCGCGCAGAAATCCCACTGGAATTTTTCAAGCATGTCGATGTAGCGTTCACGCCCGAATCTGCGCGCTGGATGAACGGCCAGTATGACGACAACTGCGAGTTGGCAGGCTGGACCTCTTTCAGCGACGGTTGCGAGCCCAACGCGCTCTCACTCATTCTTTTCGCCGATGGTTTTCCGCCGCCTGTGTTCCGCAAGATCGGCCCCGCCGGCTGGGTGCCCACCCTGGAAATGACGGTGCAAGTGCGTGCGCACCCCGCCCCCGGCCCCTTGCGCTGTCGTTTCAGCTCGCGGCTGATTACCGAAGGCTACGCCGAGGAAGACGGCGAAATCTGGGATTCGCAGGGCAAGCTGGTCGCAATCAGCCGCCAACTGGAAGCCATCCGCCTGCCTGATAAAAGCAAATAGCCCGCGCTTGGCACACGGATGTGCCAACATTGTTGAGCACTGCAAGTGCTTGAAAATGAAGAAACACAAGAACCGCGTTTTTGTGTTTCGTAGGTAAAAAAGTCCAGGGATGGAGTTTTTCACCAACTTCCTAGCGCCGCTACTCCAAGGTGTAGTGACAGTTTGCGTTGCCTTAGGTAAAATGCGTTGCTGGCCGCTTGAAAACAAACTTTGAACAACAGCGCCACTGATTTCAAAATAGAGAATATTGTATGAGCAAAGCACCCGTACTGATTGCCAACGGCCAGGCTTTCTGGGGCGACAGCCCACTAGGGCCCGTGCGGCTGGTGAACGAGGGCCCGTTGCACTACCTGACGCTGGATTACTTGGCCGAAGTCACCATGAGCATTCTGCAAAAGCTCAAACAGCGTGACCCCAACGCCGGTTATGCCACCGACTTCGCGAAAATGCTTGAACGCATCCTGCCCACCTGCAAGGAAAAAGGCATCTGCGTGGTCGCAAACGCGGCAGGCGTAAATCCGGATGCCTGCCTGGAAGCCATCAAACAGGTGGTAAACGAACTCGGATTATCCGGCGTGCGCATTGCCATTATTGAGGGTGATGACATCCTGGATGATCTCGACAGCCTCATCGCCGGCGGCGAATCGTTCAAGAACATGGATACCGGCGACGAACTGGCGTCGGTAAGAGATAAAGTCTCGAGCGCGAATGTTTACATCGGCGCCGGCCCGGTAGCCGAAGCCCTGGCCCAGGGCGCGGACGTGATTCTGGCCGGGCGGCTAACCGATCCCTCACTGGTCGTCGGCCCGCTCATGCACGAATTCGGCTGGTCGCTAACCGATTATGACCAGCTCGCAGCGGCCACGGTTGCAGGTCATATACTCGAATGCGGCGCCCAGTGCACCGGCGGCAACTACGTCAACTGGCGCGACGTGCCGGACATGGCGGGCATTGGCTACCCGGTAATCGAGGCCGAGGAAGACGGCAGTTTCGTGGTAACCAAGCACGAAGGTACCGGCGGTCTGGTAAATATCGAAGCGGTTTCCTCACAACTGCTGTACGAAATGGGCGACCCCAAGCATTACCTCGGCCCGGACGTACAAGCGGATTTCACCACTATTAAATTAGACCAAGTCGGCGAGAATCGCGTGCGCGTGTCCGGCATCAAAGGCACCGCGCCCACCGACACCTACAAGGTTTCCATCTCCTACCACGATGGCTATAAGGTCGTTGGCCACATCGTGTATTCCGGCCCCGACGCTATCGACAAATCCCACAAGGCCGCGGAGGTCTTATTCGAACGCCTGAAGATGCACGGCGTTGAGATTCCCGAAAAAGATCGTTTTGTCGAACTCTTCGGCAGCAACGTGTGCCTGAACGGCATTGTGCCCGCCCCCGAACAGCCCGGCGAAATCATGCTGCGCGTCGGCGCGCGCGGCCAAGACCGCAATGCGCTAAATCACCTGGGCATGGAACTTGCGCCGCTGGCCACAAGCGGTCCGCCCGGGCTAACCGGCTTCGCCGGCGGCCGCCCCAAAGCCAGCCCGATCATCGGCTACTGGCCGGCGCTAATGGATAAGTCGAAAGTAAAAACTTCCGTGCGCGTAGTGGAGATTTAATATGCCAACCCTACCCCTTTCCAAACTCGCCTACACCCGCTCCGGCGACAAGGGCGAAGGCAGCAACGTCGGCGTAATCGCCTATAACCAGGAATGCTACGACCTGCTAAGCGAGCAACTCACCACCGACCGCGTAAAACAGCATTTTTCCGGCATCTGTAAAGGCGAGGTAGAACGCTACGAGTTACCCAACCTGATGGCGCTGAACTTCATCCTGAATGATTCACTAGGCGGCGGCGGCTCCGCCAGCCTGAAAACCGATGCACAGGGCAAAACCCATGGCATGGGCATGCTGTACCTGGAAGTGGAAGTGCCGGATGGGTTTAAACAACCACGCTAATCGAGAAGCCAGCCTTTGGCGACTAAAGCAGTCTGAAACGGACGTTGAGCTGTGCATAGGTTGCCTGCGCCCTGCGGTCCCTGGTGAGCAATTCTACGTCATGGTCGCGCGCAGCTAATGCGACCATGGCATCGTATATCGCACCACCGGCGATTCCCGCATCGGTACAAATCCTGAGCAGTTGCTCCACGGTAGTGTCGCTTACAATCAGGACCCGTGAGAAATTGGCTGTGATTAAAGCTACGGCGTCGCTAGGCGCAACGCGGGCATCTCCAGGTAACCGGGTTATTACTGAATAGGTTTCGGCCTGGGCGTGGGCGGGCAGCGCCAGTGATTGGTTAGCGACCGTATTTGAGACCATCGCATGCGCATCATGCCCAAACATGAGCAACGGCACAGCGACACTGGTATCGACAGCCAACACCGCTTCGGCCATGCGCAGCTAGCGCCGGTTTTCGTCAATAAGCCGAAACAGGTCGTCATCTGTAACCCGCGTGTCGGACACGGCGACCGTACGCCCTTCACGTTTTTCTACGCGGGCGGCACGCGTACCAGGGACTACGTGCAAACCTTGGCCGTATACCGACACATCTACCGTAGTGCCCGCTGTTAGCCCCAAGCTATCGCGTAGCGGTTTAGGCAGAACAATTCTACCCACTGAGTCGATCCTTGCTTCCATAGGGAATAGGCTACCAGTTAATTCCCAGATAAAGCAATTAATTGGCTTCACATAAGTACTGCCCTGGCCGAAGGCCAACAGGCGACGGTCTGCGGTAACTGTAGACCAATCAGATGACTAAGTTAGAAGCCGTTACCAATAATCAGCCAGTCACAATCCTGCTCAGGCATGAGCTGACAAAGGCAATTAGTTGTTCGACAAGTTGCCCGCAAGTACTAATTCACCTGCGAACAAGGCGTATACGAATTGCTCGACGCGATCCTTTAACTGCGCACGCTCTGCTCGTCGGCGCTGGAGTAATCCATCATCAGCAAGTTCATGTACTCGATTATAGCGTGCCTATCCGGTTCATTGCCAATCATGCTGTCGGGTGAGTCCATTGGCCATTGTAGAGCGTTTCATAGGTAGGGGCTGATGCATGAGCAGCAAGCCCAAGAGCGGAATTGAATGCCGTCATGGGGTAGAAGCGGCGA
>JBDNIO010000286.1:0-2831 GCA_041688215.1 Salinisphaeraceae bacterium
GATTTTCTCGCCGTCTTTTTTCATGCGCGCGAAGTCAGTCAGCGTAAGCGGCTGTTCGCTGCGTTCCTGTAGATGTGGATAGGCGATCCCTTTCATGGCGGCGGAACTATATCAGCTAAAGCCTTGTGACGACCATGCTCATGCGGGCAAATGAATCACGGGCTCAGGCGCGTCCAGCACGCTAAGCAGTCGCTGATAATCTTCTTCGCGATTTACCAGATCCATCTGTGCCGCATTCACGGTTATCAGCGGGGCACCCCGATACGCTGCGAAGAATTCTGTGTAGCTCTCGGTAACCTGCGCCAGATAGTTCTCCTGCAGACTGCGTTCTTCCGGGCGTGCGCGCTGGCTTACCCGCGCGCTGAGCACCGGTAACGGGGCGTACAGATAAATCACCCTGTCCGGCGCCGGTGCCTGCCAGGCCAGGCGCTCATATATATCCTGATACAACGCCAGTTCCGGACCGCTTAATGTGAGTCGCGCGAATAACGGGTCCTTGTCGAACATGAAGTCGGTAATCCAGCGCCCGGCGAACAAGTCGCGCTGGCGCAGGCTGTCGACCTGGCGCGCGCGCTGGAGCAGGAAGGACAGCTGCGCCGGCAACGCATTGGCGCGCGGGTTTTCATAAAACGGGCCTAAAAATAGATTTTCCTGCGGCGCTTCCAGCAGCAATTCCGCCCCCAGGCTTTTCGCCAGGCGCGTGGCCAGCGTGGTTTTACCCACACCAATAGGGCCTTCGATGGCAAGGTGACGCGGCATGCTCATACCTGCTTCCACAGGCTTATCTGCTGGTCTGTGATGTCCGCCAATAGTGTCTTCACCTGCCCTTGTCCCGGAATGTTCAAACCGGGTGTAAGCTCGGCCATCGGCGCCAGAACAAAAGCACGCACATGCATGCGCGGATGCGGTAACTGTAATTCCGGGGTGTTGTGCATCAGATCGTCGTACAGCAGTAAATCCAGATCCAGACTGCGCGGGCCCCAGCGGCGCGTGCGCACACGCTGGTGTTGTTGCTCAATTTCGAGCAAATTCTCAAGCAGCGCCTGCGCGGATAAACCGGTTTCCAGTGCGGCCACCGCATTACAGAAATCCGGCTGATCCTGCGGGCCTACCGGCGCGCTGCGATAAAGCTCAGAGGTGCGCAGACAACGCGTTTTCGCCAGCGTACTGATTTCGTCAATTGCGGCCTGAATGTGCGCCGCACTGTCCCCCAGATTACTGCCCAGCCCTACCCACGCCACACTCATTCAGACACGGCTCATTGCTGGGCATTGTTTTTATTGCGCCCGCGGCCACCACGCCGGCGGCGTGCGGAGCCGGCCTTGGCCGGCGCCGGCACTATTGAATCGGGATGCTCCTGAATTTGCGTCCACCAGTCGGCCAGTTCCTGCTCTACTTCGCCAGCCTCGGCACGCAGCAGCAAAAAGTCATAAGCGGCGCGAAAACGCGGGTGCGACATCAAACGCTGAGGCTGTTTGCCACGGCGCTTGTGGAAACGCGGCTGCAACTGCCAGATTTCGCGCATTGGCACGCCAAAGCGTTTGGGGATGCTGACGCGCTGTACCTGCGCGAAAATAATATCGCGCTGGGCCATCGCCAGCGCAGGCGCCGGGGGCTTGTCCTCGTCCTGATAAGCCAGTTGCGCTTCGCGTACCGCAGGCCAGAGAAATGCGGCGTATAAAAATGCCGGCGTTACAGGCTTGTCGTCCAGCATGCGCTGGCCGGTATTCTCCAGCGCGCGTCGGATAATTTTCTCGCCTGAGCCGTTGCCGGTTGTGTTCATCGCCGCGACGCTGGCCGGGAACATCGGCTCGAACAGGCCATGTTCGCGCATGACCTCATATACACGCAGGCCGTAGGGTGCCATCAGTGCCTTCAGCACCTCGTCGAACAGTCGCGCGGCGGGCACATCTGCCATCAAGCTGGCCATCTGCGCAATGGGTTTGAGCGTGCCCGGCTCGATAGTCAGATCCAGTTTGGCAGCGATGCGCACGGCGCGCAGCATGCGCACCGGGTCTTCGCGGTAGCGGGTGTCGGGGTCGCCCATTAAACGCAGGGTGCGCGATTCGATGTCGGCCATGCCGCCAACGTAGTCGTAAATCGCGAAATCGCTGATGTCGTAGTACAGCCCGTTCACGGTAAAGTCGCGCCGGCGCGCGTCTTCGGCAATGCTGCCGTACACGTTGTCGCGCAGGATACGGCCGGAATCGTCCAGCGTGCGGTGCTCATGCGCGATGTCGGTTAAATCAGCACGGAATGTGGACACTTCGATGACTTCGCGCCCAAAGCGCACATGCGCCAGGCGAAAACGCCGGCCAATGAGCCGCGCGTTATTAAAAATTTTCGCTATTTCCTCGGGCGAAGCGTCGGTCGCGATATCGAAGTCTTTGGGCTGCACGCCCAGCAGCAGATCACGCACGCCACCGCCGACCAGGCAGGCGCGGTAGCCGCAATCTTTCAGGCGATATAAAACCTTGAGGGCGCCGTCGGATATATTGCTGCGCGAAATATTATGTTCGGGGCGCGCAATGATTCGGGGTTCTGAAATAACTCGACCTCTTTTTCTGGGCAAAAAGCTTTTGAGGGTTTCTAACACCTGCGTATAATACACTCCCCCGAAAGCCTGCGCGTTTTTGAATACGGCATTCGAGGAATTCCTAAGCTCCCTTCGTCTAGCGGTTAGGACGCGGCCCTCTCAAGGCTGAAACACGAGTTCAAGTCTCGTAGGGAGCACCACATTCGTCCAACATTTATCCAAAACATGGCGTCAGTTGCTTACCCTGCCGGTCTCCCGCGGCGTCTGGCCGCCGCCACTTACGATGTACTTTTGC
>JBDNIO010000287.1:0-2722 GCA_041688215.1 Salinisphaeraceae bacterium
ATGGGCGCTAAAGTGCCAGTAAGAACCAAGGCGAAACTGAGAGCCGCAACCATCGAGCACATGGCGCGCCTTGAACAAAATCCCGACCGCGTCAAAGCCTACTTCCAGGACCCCTACGTCAAATACGCCGCTGCAGTAATGCCCAACGGCACGATTAACGAGAGTTTCAGGCTTTCGGACTATAAGGGCCAGTACGTCGTGCTGTTTTTCTGGCCGCTGGATTTCACCTTGGTCTGCCCATCCGAAATCATCGCGCACGACAATCGTCTGGAAGAATTCGCCAAGCATAATGTGCAGCTGATTGCGTGTCCATCGACTCGGAGTTCACCCATTACGCCTGGCGCAATACGGGTAAGAATCGCGGCGGCATCGGCGAGGTGGGCTTCCCGCTGGTATCAGACAAAGCCCATAAAATCGTAAATTCTTACGGTATAGCGCATCCCGAAGAAGGCGTTGCCATGCGCGCCTCCTGCCTGATCGACAAGGACGGTGTCGTCCAGCATCAGGTCGCCAACAACTTGCCCCTGGGCCGCGAATTGGACGAGATGCTGCGCATGGTCGATGCCCTGCAGTTCACCGAAGAGCATGGTGAGGTCTGCCCGGCGGGTTGGCGCAAGGGCAGGGCTGGCATGAAGCCCGACGCACAAGGCGTGGCCGATTATTTATCCGAACACGCCGAAAGCCTGTAAGGTTTAGCTATTGTGGATGTGGGTGATGCGGGCGTGCGCTGCCAGTTGAGTTTTAGCAGGCCGCCCGCATTTAACCATCAGCTTGATTACAAAGGATCGAACATGACGCAAGCGTCAGACGCCAAAACACAGCACCATCGCCTGATTATTCTGGGGTCCGGCCCGGCGGGCTATACCGCGGCCGTTTACGCCGCACGCGCCGCGCTCGACCCGGTACTGATTACCGGCATCGAACAAGGCGGCCAGCTAATGACCACAACCGATGTGGACAACTGGCCCGGCGATGTGTGCGATCTGCAAGGCCCGGCGCTGATGGAACGCATGAAGGAGCACGCCGAACGCTTCGATACGCAAATTCTGTTTGACCATATCCATACGGTCGACTTTGCCAAGCGCCCCTATCATTTAATTGGCGACCAGGGCGAATATACCTGCGACGCGCTGATTATCGCGACCGGTGCCACCGCACAGTATCTAGGCCTGGACTCGGAAGAGAAATTCATGGGCAAAGGCGTTTCCGCCTGCGCCACCTGCGACGGGTTTTTCTACAAGAACCAGAAAGTCGCTGTGATCGGCGGCGGTAATACGGCGGTGGAAGAAGCCCTGTACCTGTCCAATATCGCCGAGCACGTCACCCTCGTTCACCGGCGCGACAAGCTGCGCGCGGAGAAAATTCTTGCCGCGAAATTATTCGAAAAAGAAAAAAACGGCAACGTCAGCATCGAATGGGACCACGAGCTGGATGAAGTCCTGGGTGACGACATGGGTGTTAATGGCGCGCGCATCAAGCACAGCCAGAGTGGCGAGAAGAAAGAACTGGATGTTTCCGGCGTCTTTATCGCCATCGGCCACAAACCCAACACCGGCATCTTCGAAGGTCAGCTGGATATGCACGACGGTTACATCAAGGTGCAGAGTGGCTTAAACGGCAACCACACCGCCACCAGCGTGCCGGGCGTATTTGCCGCCGGCGATGTGATGGATCACGTTTATCGCCAGGCGGTTACTTCCGCCGGAACAGGCTGTATGGCGGCGCTGGATGCGGAAAAATATCTTGATACCCTGGCCGAACAATCTGAAGAATCTGCCCATCCGGAGCTGGATCATGTGTCCAGCCGCATCACCGAAGGCTAACCCTGAACAACTGGCAACCCACCCGGACATGAGGCATGATCGCGCCATGATCATGCCTCGTTTTTACGCCTATGCTTTGTTTGTGGCAGCGACGCTGCTGGCCAGCGGCTGCGCCAGCCTGAGCCCGGGCGGCGGCCTGCCTGAAACTACGGATGCTCGCGCCACTGTTGTGGATATTGCCGTTGCGCAGCTGGCAGCGCCCTACAAATACGGCGGCGCTGGACGCACCGGTTTTGATGACAGCGGCCTGGTTTATTTCTGCTATCGCGAGGCCGGCTATCAACTGCCGCGCGAGCACGAAGGCCAGATTCGCTCAGGCCAGCCCATCCAGTTTGCCGAAGCCCGGCCCGGGGACCTGCTGTTCTATCGCTATGACGACGGCAGCGAAAATGAAAAAGATCTGCACGTCGGTATTTATCTCGGAAATGGGCAAATGGTGCATTCGTCGTTAAAGCGCGATGAAGTCGTCAGCGATGTCGTGGATATTCCTTTCTGGTTTCAGCGACTGATTGCGGTGATCAGGATTTTGCCGTGAGGCGGAGAATTATATTAGGGGGTTCTGACGGTGATTCAGGCCCTTTTGCTCGTCATTCCGAAAAATGCGGAGCATTTATCCGGAAACCAGTTAATTTAAGCATGGATTCCGGGTCTCGCTACGCGAGCCCGGAATGACGAAACAACCTGGGTGAGTATTAGAACTACTTTTATATCGGGATAGGGTCGGACAGATTACCTGTCCGACCCCTCCCACACCACCCTGACCTCCAAGTGGCCGTGCTGGCTCTTGAGAGTCTTGCTACTGCCGCCGTTACGGCTGTTGCCGGTGCCCCGGCCTGAGGCATCATTCTTGGCATAGCCCAGGTGCGCTTCCATCTCTGCGCCCAGGGCGGTCTCTACCA
>JBDNIO010000056.1:0-5023 GCA_041688215.1 Salinisphaeraceae bacterium
GAGAAAATGACACGCCGCAGCCGAGAAGGGCAATATAGAGATCGCGATTCATCGTAAATACACGCTATGCGGCAACCGATTACCGGGTATCACCAGGACGAAGAACGGCACTGGTTGGCCGAGCTCGCCTGCGGCCATTACTAGCATGTCCGCCACAATCCGCCCTGGGTGGACCGGCCCTGGGTGACGAGCACGACCGGGCGGGAGTCGATGCTCAGCTTCGAATTGGATTGCATCAAGTGCGACCGAGGTGAGTCGAAGGATAGATAAAGCGGTGGAGGCCTCGTGTAGCCGATTGATTGATGCGTTGCATGGCCTAACAAGTAATGGATTGATACAGGTCAAGGACGGGCACTCGCCATCTTGATAAGAGTTAACCACGCGCTGGATCATTGCGCCATCGTCACCAAGGAAAAACGAAGACGCCACGCCATACCCTCGCAGAGCAGGATTACCCATGACACTCGATAGCTTCAGCACTCGCGATACGCTTACGGTTGATGACACCGATTACACCATTCACCGGCTGGGCCGCATCGACGGCGCACAGCGGCTGCCCTACAGCCTGAAGGTGATGCTGGAGAACCTGCTGCGCAACGAGGACGGGCGATTGGTGACAGCAGAGCAGATCACCGCGCTGGCCGAATGGCAACCGGAGGCCGTATCGCAACAGGAAATTCAGTACACGCCGGCGCGGGTGCTGATGCAGGATTTCACCGGCGTGCCCTGCGTTGTGGATTTGGTAGCGATGCGGGATGCGATCACTGATCTCGGCGGCGATGCACAGCGGATCAACCCGCTGATTCCCACCGAGCTGGTGATCGACCATTCCGTGATTGTCGATGTCTTCGGCCAGGCCAACGCATTTGCCACCAACGCCGCGCTGGAGTTCGAACGCAACGCCGAGCGCTACCAGATGCTGCGCTGGGGGGCGCAGGCGTTCAACGACTTCAAGGTGGTGCCGCCGGATACCGGAATCTGTCACCAGGTCAATCTCGAATACCTGGCGCGCGTGGTATTTACCCGCGAGACCGGCGACGGCCTGCTGGCCTACCCGGATACGTTGGTCGGCACAGATTCGCACACGCCGATGGTCAACGGCCTGGGCGTGCTTGGTTGGGGCGTGGGTGGCATCGAAGCGGAAGCCGCGATGCTGGGCCAGCCGATGAGCATGCTGATGCCCCAGGTGGTCGGTTTCAAGCTGACCGGTGAACTGCAACCGGGCACAACCGCTACCGATCTGGTGCTCACGGTAGCCGAATTGCTGCGACAAACCGGCGTGGTCGGAAAATTCGTCGAGTTCTATGGCTCCGGCGTGGCCAACGTGCCGCTGGCCAACCGTGCCACCATCGGTAACATGAGCCCGGAATACGGCTCCACCTGCGCGATCTTTCCCATCGACGACGAGACCCTGTCGTATATGCGCCTGACCGGTCGCACCGAACAGCAAGTTCGCCTGGTGGAGGCCTATGCGAAAGAACAGGGCCTGTGGCACGATCCGAAACACGAGCCTGAATATTCACAGACCCTCGAACTCGATCTGGGCAGCGTCGAGCCCTCCATCGCCGGGCCCAAGCGCCCGCACGACCGGGTACCGTTGCGCATCGCCCCGCACGCGGTGAGCGCACTGCTCGCCGGCGAATCGCAAGCCGAGGCGGTCACTGCTGGCCTGGATGAGGCGTCCGCCGAGTCGTTTCCGGCCAGCGACCCGATCGCGATCCACCAGGCGCACGCCGGCGACAAGCCGCAGGCCCCGTGCGACTGCGGCGAGGAACACGACTGGCCGCGCAATCCGGTTTCCGTCACGCTGGACGACAACAAGGAAGTCGAGATCGATAACGGTCATGTAGTGATTGCCGCGATCACCTCCTGCACCAATACCTCCAACCCGTCGGTAATGATCGGCGCGGCATTGCTGGCCAAGAACGCGGTCGAGAAGGGCCTGTCCCGCAAGCCCTGGGTCAAGACCTCGCTGGCGCCGGGCTCGCGGGTGGTCACTGACTACATCAAGCGCGCCGGCCTCACCCCGTACCTGGAAGAACTGGGTTTCCATCTGGTCGGCTACGGCTGCACCACATGTATCGGCAACTCCGGACCGTTGATTCCCGAGGTCAGTGCCGCGGTGACCGACAACGACCTCACCGTCTGCTCGGTGCTATCGGGCAATCGTAACTTCGAAGGGCGAATCCATCCCGAATGCCGGATGAACTTTCTGGCCTCGCCGCCGCTGGTGGTGGCCTATGCCCTGGCCGGAAGCCTGCATGTCAACCTGCTGCGCGAGCCGCTGGGCACCGGCAGCGACGGCAAGCCGGTCTATCTCGGGGAGATCTGGCCCTCGCCGCAGGAGATCGAAGACACGATCGCCAGGAGCTTGCAGGCCGAGATGTTCACCGAAGGCTATGCCGACGTCTACGCCGGCGACGAGCGTTGGCAAAGCATGAATGTACCGGCTGGCGACACCTTCCAGTGGCAGCCGGAGTCCACTTATGTGCGCCAACCGCCTTACTTCGAAGACATGGCGCGCGAGCCCGAACCGCTGACCGACATCACCGAGGCGCGGGTGCTCGCCAAGCTGGGCGATTCGGTCACTACCGACCACATCAGCCCGGCCGGCGTGATCGCGCTCGATTCGCCGGCCGGCCAATATCTGGCTGAGCACGGTATCGAACGCAAGGACTTCAACTCCTACGGCTCGCGCCGCGGCAACCACGAGGTGATGATCCGCGGTACCTTCGCCAACGTCCGCCTGCGCAACCAGCTCGCCCCGGACACCGAGGGCGGCTTTACCCGGGACTTCAGCCAACCCGAAGGCCCCGTCACCACGATCTACGATGCGTCGGTCAATTATACGGCCGCCGGTACGCCGCTGATCATTCTCGCCGGCAAGGAATACGGCTCCGGTTCATCGCGCGACTGGGCTGCCAAGGGCACGCTGCTGCTGGGCGTGCGCGCGGTGATTGCAAAGTCCTATGAGCGTATCCATCGCTCCAACCTAATCGGTATGGGCGTATTGCCGCTGCAGTTCGCCGACGGCGAGGATGCCGAATCGCTGGGGCTAAGCGGCGAGGAGACCTTCTCGATCACTGGTTTGGCGGGCAGTGAAACACCCGTCCGTACCCTGCCGATCACCGCTACCGACGCGCAAGGCCAGTCGCAAGAGTTCGAGGCCACGGTACGCATCGACACCCCAGCTGAGGCGGCGTATTACCGTCACGGCGGCATCCTGCCCTACATGCTGCGCCAGCTCCTGGATAATGCACCGTCGCCGGCCGATGATGCCTGAATACACACGCCAGCGGCGTCGAGGTGGGCTGGAGATTACTATGGCGAGTCCCGCGCAATGACGCTACCTGGTCTTGCGATCGCCGTGCATCTGCTCGGTGTGTTGGTTGGCATTTCAGGCGGTTACCTGCTGTGGGCACTCGGCGCGTGGCGTTGGCTGGTCCATCTCCAGTTCTGGTGGCTGGACGCGATGATCGGCTACTGGCTGTTGTTCTTCGTAATGCTATTCATCGTCGAACCACTGGGACTGTTGCGGCGCGTGATCTTCGCCGGGCGCGATCCGGCCCGCGCCTGGCGGCACTTTCACGCGCTGCACGCGGTTCTGCTGGCGCTCGGCGTCGTCATCGTCGCGGCTGCGGCAGCTGGCAGCCATGGTTTTTGAGCCCGAGCTTGCTGTCGATATCCACCGGCCGCACTGGCGATGTGCTCGCTTCCCCGCATTGATCTGATGACACAAAGCAGCATACAGGCGCTGCCGCGTCCGCCGCGTTACGCTGCGCAGGGCCTGTTTTTTCCGGCGGCCGCAGCATATGCCGCAATCGCGGCACCGCTGTCCGTCTGCGAACTGGTCGGCGGGCCGCCGATCGTGCCCGGCCTTGCGACCCCCGCGGGCCACGCCCACGAGCTGTTGTTCGGCTTTGCCCTGGCCGTGGTCGCCGGTTTCCTGATCACCCGGACCACCCGAACGCGCTTGTATGGGCTATTTGCGCTCTGGCTGGGGCGCGGCTAAGCTTTTTACTGGTTCCCGTAAGCCTCGTGAGCGACGCGTTCAATGTCGGCTTTGCGGTTTGCCTGCTGGCACTTGTCGCGCCGGGTTTCATGAAGGCGGCAAAGAAATGGCGCAATCAGGCCATCGTCCCGATTCTGCTGGCTGCGGGCATGGCGGTGCTGGCTTTTCACACCCAGGCGCGCGCAGGTGCGGCACGTGAATATCTGTCACTGTACGAGGGGATACTGGCCTTGACGCTGCTGATGCTGTTCATGGGCGGACGCGCGATCGCGTCGGCCGCGGCCGGCCATATCCGCCTACGAGGCGGGCATCTTGAGGCGCGCGTCCAGCCGCGCCTGGAAGGGGCATTGTTACTGCTACTGGGCGCGGCCGCCATTTTGCTGCTTTGGCAACCAAGCCGGACCTTGTCCGGTCTCGCACTGCTGGCAGCCGGCGTAGTCGCACTGGTGCGACTGGTACGCTGGCGGCCGTGGCAGTGTCTCGATCGCCCCGACCTGCTTTGTCTGGACATTGGCTACGCTTGGCTCGGCATCGGCCTGGGCCTGTTCGGGACCGCGCTTATCACCGGCATTCCCGCACCTGCGGCAGGTACTCTGGCAGGCGATTGATCATGGAGTTTAGGCAATCTCCATATTTAGTGGTTTGATCTGGATCAAGCCCAGTATATGTTGAGGGTCATCGACAGCCGGCCCGGACGTCGGCTCGTTCACCCCCGGATAATTCGAATTTGCGGGTTAGAGTTGGCAACTCAAGCGCAGCGGCAACCGGTCCATCGTGGAGTGATGCCATGAGCCAATCCCCGATACGTCTCAAGCGGATCCACGATCCCGTCGATCCCAAGGACGGCACGCGCGTGCTGGTGGATCGTGTGTGTACGCAAGGCGGACGCGAAGGTCGATTACTGGCTGCGGAACGTCGCGCCATCCACGGAGCTGCGCCGATGGTTCGGTCACGATCCCGATCGTTGGGACGAGTTCCGGCGTCGTTATCGCGCCGAGATCGAGGCGGAGC
>JBDNIO010000057.1:0-2197 GCA_041688215.1 Salinisphaeraceae bacterium
ACAAACGGGCTGGTGGAGCCGCCGCCCCAATATAGCAGGGCGCTTAAAGCCAGGGTGTCGATGGCCAGATGCGCAAAGCCTTCCAGCTCGGTGGTGGCCCAGTTGCGCCGCAGGCGCAAGCCGACCAGCAGGTTCCACGCGGTTAGAGCGGATACCAGGCCAAGTAGCGGGTGGTATGCAAAATCTACTTT
This sequence comes from Salinisphaeraceae bacterium, assembly GCA_041688215.1. GTDB lineage: Bacteria > Pseudomonadota > Gammaproteobacteria > Nevskiales > Salinisphaeraceae > JBDNIO01. The sequence goes on from JBDNIO010000057.1 coordinate 192, forward strand.
CAATACGAAATGCACCACGCCGATAATCAGCAGCGCAGCGGTCACCGCGCACCAGCGTAGCCGGTAGAGCCTGAAGAGCATTTCCGTTGGGGTAAGCGTTAGCGCCACCTGCATGGCTGTTTTCCGGATCCTGTTGCGGGCATTAAGGATACCGGTGCGGGGCGTATTTGGGCAGGCCGCGACAATTTGTCGCATTCCAGAATCGCACTACGCACATTAATCTTGCGGGCTGACTCTACAGATTAGAGGCGTTGGCGTGCGCGTAAAAGTTTCTTTGTTACTCCCCATGGGCACAGTATTGGTTTGTGGACTTGGCCTCGCGAATACCGCGAGTGCTCATGAGCCTGCACATTTGCATTTTTCGCACCCGCTAATCGCCGAGTCGCCATCGCCGGATACCAAGTTGCGGGGCGATTATTTGTTTCAGAACCTGGCAGGCGAAAATGCGGCCGAAAGCCATACGTTGAACCTTGAGGGTGAGTACGCATTCGCCCCCTGGATTAGTGTTGAAGCGGATTTGCCTTATACCTTTTCAAGGCCCGATGCGGGCGGCAATGAACAGGCCGTCGATAATGCGGAAGTAGCGGTGAAGTTTGCGAATTTCAGTTTCGCTGAGCAGGGCCTGCTGTTAGGTGGTGGCCTGGAGTTGGGCTTGCCGACAGGGGATGACAGCGAGGGCATAGGCTCAAATAATGTGCTGGAGTTCGAGCCATTTCTGGATTTCGGCTATCGGCGCGCGGGCCTGGAAGTGGTGGGGGTTTACGCCGTGGGTTTGCCAACCAATGAAAACGGGGAAGACGAGGCGGACGCCGAGCATGCCTGGAATCTTTCGTTTCTATACCGCCTGACTCCCCGCGTCAGCACCTTATTGGAGTTCGATGGGGTGGAGGTCAACGGCGGCGAGGAAGACGGTGTATCCATTGCCAATATAAGTCCCGGCATCAAGATTGCACCGTTCGCGGATCGTAACCTGGAAATCGGCGCTGGCATAAGTTTTCCATTGACCAGCGACCGCGAATTCAATACGCGCGCAATTTTTTCTGTATTCAAACACTATTAAACACGATTGGGGGATACTCTGATGAACAAGGTGATGGTATTTCTGAGCTTGTTGTTCTGTGCATGTGCAGCGCAGGCGCATGAGGGCTTTTTTGCAGCCGGCCCCGATGGCCACGCGCCGCTCGGCGTGATGGGCGACCATACCCATAACACCGGTGAGTGGATGTTTTCCTACCGCTATATGTTCATGCAGATGGACGGAAACCGCGACGGTACGGACCGCGTGAGCGCGCAGGAGATCGTCTCGCCCACGGGCGATGGTTTTATCGTGACCCCCACGAAAATGGACGTGCAAATGCACATGTTTGGTGCGATGTATGCCATCAATGACCGCGTTACCCTGATGGGCATGCTGCCGTATGTGATCAAGGAAATGGACCATCTCACCCGCTCCGGCGCGCGCTTCTCGACAAAATCTGAAGGCATTGGCGACTTCAAAACCAGCGCGCTCGTCCGGCTGGTAAATTCGAATAGTCAGGCGCTGCACCTCAATCTGGGGCTCAGCCTCCCGACCGGCTCCATCAACGAGAAAGACGACAACCCACGCTGCCAGATGATGGGCAACTGCCCGGCGCAACTGCCGTATCCTATGCAAATCGGCTCTGGCACGGTGGACCCGAGTATCGGCCTGACCTGGCTTGGTGATAACCCCTGGTTCAGTTGGGGCGCGCAGGCCATGGGCACCTTCCGGCTCGGGCATAACGACAAGGAATATTCCCAGGGTGAACTTTATGAAGCCACCGTTTGGGCCGCTAAACCTGTGTCCAGCCGGGTGAGTTTGTCTGCGCGTTTGGGTGCCATGGAAACCACCAACTATGACAGCGAAGACGAGGACCTGGAAGTGAGTAACACCAACTTCATCACCACCGGCGAAACCAACCTGCGTGGCGGTGCCCGGGCCGACGTGGGTGTGGGCCTGAACTGGCTGGTCGGCGGCGGCGTGCGTC
>JBDNIO010000288.1:0-1637 GCA_041688215.1 Salinisphaeraceae bacterium
ACCGCGCGAACTAAAAGCCTGGATCGAGGACCGGCTGCTGAAGTAAAACGCGGTGAATTTAATCACAAGAAATGAATGGTGCGCTCCGTAAGTGTCGGTATTCTTGTGCGGGTAATGTAACCACAAGCTTGGTGTGCCAGGAGTAATCCATGCAAATGCAAAGCCAGAACGAAAACCGGATGTGGCAAACGGTATTGAACCGCGACTCAAAAACAGCAGACGCCTTTGTTTACGGCGTGGTAACCACCGGTATATTCTGCCGTCCCACCTGCCCCGCACGACGCCCAAAACGTGAGAACGTTCGCTTTTTTGCAAACCCTGGCGAAGCACAAGCTGCGGGGCTGCGTCCCTGTCGCCGCTGCAAGCCGCTGGATAATTCGGAGCAGTACCCGCATATCGGTATGGTCAAAGAGGCCTGCGAATTACTCAGAAACGATGCGCAGAATTTAAGCCTGAATGATCTGGCGACAAATGCCGGCCTGAGCGCCGGACACTTCCAGCGTGTGTTCAAGCATTTTGTTGGCATCAGCCCCAAGCAATACGAAATTGCCTGCCGCAAAAACCGGTTTTGCGAATTGCTGCAAGCCGATGGGCGGATTACGGACGCAATTTATGATGCCGGTTATAACTCATCAGGTGTTGCTTATGCAGCGACAGAAAAAACCCTGGGCATGACCCCGTCAAACTTCCAGAAGGGCGCGGCCAATATAGTTATTCGTTACACCCTGGCGAAGACCGCGCTCGGCTGGCTATTGGTAGCGGTTACGAACAAAGGCGTGTGCGCGATTGAATTCGGTGATACCAAGGTCGCCCTGCATGCAACGGTTAAAACGCGATTCAAGCGTGCGCGAGTAATCGAAGACGAACAGGGTTTGCGTAGCTTGCTGGATACGGTGCTGCAATTTGTAAAGTGCCCGGACCACAACCTGGAGCTATCTGTAGATGTTCAAGGCACCGCATTTCAGCATCAGGTATGGCAGGCGCTACGCAATATTCCCCTGGGCGAGCAACACAGTTATCAGGACATAGCACATGCCATCGGCAAGCCGCGCGCGGTGCGCGCAGTCGCCAGCGCCTGTGCCAAAAACCAGGTGGCGTTGGCTATACCCTGCCACCGCGTGGTGCGCAAAGGCGGCGAGTTGGGCGGATACCGTTGGGGGATAGAGCGCAAACAACGCCTATTGGAAAAAGAGGCGAAGTAATAACCCCCAATGCTATAAATTTGCGGTGCTCTATAAGCGCGCTCATCGCGGAAAAACCGTGTCAGGTTGGAAGTTATTTTCAAAACAGACCTTAATCCGACGCAGTGCGTTAGGATGGAATAAACCAACTCCGCTTGCATCTTGTGTTGCAACCCGAATCACAATCCACGGCTTGTAATCTGACCTGGCAGAACAGGCTGCAACCCAGCCAAGGCTTGCGCCAATGAGTGCACGCACCACCTTTGCAAGCCGGGTTCATGCTGTAGCTGAAGCCCTGCGCGAGCCCATCCCGAAATCCCCGAAACAATGGTTCGACGAGCTAAGCGCAACCCCCGATCCGGAACAGGGACTCGCAGTCTGGGAGATCGTGGCCTTCGCCTACAGCGCATTTTTTGAAGCCCGCACGCCGACCGCCAAGGCAAAAGACCAGGCCAT
>JBDNIO010000289.1:0-8533 GCA_041688215.1 Salinisphaeraceae bacterium
AGGTCTGTAGCTCATTGCAACCGCCTGATTCAAAGTGAAATCAGAAAGCTATTGTCCGGGTAATTTAGCTTGGCTATACAACGCTGGTGAGTGAACGCTTACGACAGTGTCTCGGTCGGTGGAAATAATCGCTCCCGGTGGGCTGGACTCAACCGATCCACATGGTCCAGCAGCGAATCTTCAGTCAACAGGTTGAAGATCGCGTAACTGTCGGTTTGGCACGCGTGGGCGCGGATGCGGTGTTGTTGATGGCGAGTGCTTGGGCGATTAACATACATAGTGACCGGTTTCCGGGTTGTGATTCTGGCGAAGAACAGCCCAGTATGGGAACATGTTTTCTATTTCTTTTCAAGACCTTGGCGTTAAGTAAGTGCCATTCGGGGAGAACCCCTTAGCCAGCCTATTTATATACGGACTCTGTCCGCACAAAACCATGCCTTCTCCCCCCTTTAGCGCTTGCCGAGTGGCCGTGGAGGCATAGGGGAATCCGCACAGGGATGTGCGGATATATTACGTGCGTGAGACTTGTTAAAGTGCCGGACGAATATTTTCACAAGGAAGCAACGATGGGAACAATGAAAGCGGTGCAGATTTCACAGGCCGGCGGCGACTTTGAAGTGGTCGAGCGCGATATTCCCGAGCCCGGCGCGGGCCAGGTGCGGGTGAAGGTTGCGGCCTGTGGCATTTGCCATTCCGATGCGTTTATCAAGGAGGGCACCTTCCCGATTGAGTATCCGCGCGTGCCGGGGCATGAGGTAACCGGCACGGTGGATGCCGTTGGCGACGGGGTGAGCGGCTGGCAAGCGGGCCAGCGCGTTGGCGTGGGTTGGCATGGCGGCCACTGTTTTGCTTGCGAATCCTGCCGGCGGGGTGATTTTGTTACCTGCAAAAACGCGAAAATTTGCGGTGTTGCCTACGATGGCGGCTATGCCGAATATATGGTCGCACCGGCCGAAGCGCTGGCCGCCATTCCGGATGACTTGTCTTTTGTGGATGCCGCCCCGCTGTTATGCGCGGGGGTGACCACTTACAACGCGCTACGCCGTTCCGGTGCAAGCGCGGGTGATTTGGTTGCGGTGCAGGGCGTGGGTGGCCTGGGCCATCTGGGCATTCAGTACGCGGCCAAGATGGGTTTCCACACAGTTGCCTTGTCCCGCGGTACGGACAAAAAAGAATTGGCGCTGGAACTGGGCGCGGATGAATACATCGATACGGAAGCCGAAAAACCCGCCAAGGCACTGGCCAAAATGGGCGGCGCGCGGGTGATTCTGTGCACCGCGCCCAGCGGCAAGGCGATGAGCGCGCTGGTCGGCGGATTATCCGCCAGCGGCACCTTGCTGGTGGTGGGCGTAGCGGCAGATCCCATCGAAGTATCGCCCGGTGCGTTGATCATGCGGCGCGCATCGATTTCCGGGCATCCCAGCGGTACGCCACGCGATTCCGAGGACACCATGCAGTTTTCTGATCTGCGATCCATCGCGGCGAAAATAGAAACCTATCCGCTGGAAAAAGCGGCCGAAGCTTACGAGCGCATGATTACCAACAAGGCGCGTTTCCGCGTGGTGTTGACGATGGATTAGACAACACCCGCGCGCATGGTCTTGAAATAGCGTGCGCGCGGGCCCATTTATGACGGGTATTCGTTAAGCAAGAGTAGCCCTCTATGAGTGAACAAGAGCAAACCGCGTCCGCCCAGCCCGAAACGCACGGATTTCAGGCTGAAGTAAAGCAACTGCTTCAGCTGATGATCCACTCCATGTATTCCAACAAGGAGGTGTTTCTGCGCGAGCTGGTATCCAACGCGTCCGACGCGCTGGATACCCTGCGCTTTGAAGGCGTCAAGGACGATTCCCTGTTTGAGAACACGCCGGACCTGAAAATCTGGGTCGAGTTCGACAAGGGCGCTCGCACCGTCACTATCTCCGACAACGGCATCGGCATGACGCGCGAGCAGGTTATCGACCGCATCGGCACGATTGCCAAATCCGGCACCAAGTCGTTTCTGGAATCGTTGTCAGGTGACGAGAAGAAAGATGCCAGGCTCATCGGCCAGTTTGGGGTCGGGTTTTATTCTTCATTCATTGTTGCAGACAAGGTAACGCTGACCACCCGCCGAGGCGGCACCCGCGAAGGGGTGCGCTGGGAGTCCGATGGCGCTGGCGAATACACGATAGAGGAAACCGGCAAGCCGGAACGCGGCACAGAAGTAGTGCTGCACCTGCGCGAAGGCGAAGACGAATTCCTGGACGATTGGCGCCTGCGTTCGCTGGTACGCACTTATTCTGATCACGTCGCCTTCCCCATTATGATGCGGGAGTCGCTGAGCGAAGAAGACGAAAAAGAAGGCCCTGAAAAATTTGATAAGACCGCCGAATGGGAACAGGTCAACCGCGGCGCGCCGCTATGGACGCAGCCCAAGTCCGAGATCAAGGACGAGGACTATAAAGAGTTCTACAAACATACTAGCCACGACTTTGAAGACCCGCTGACCTGGACCCACAACAAGGTTGAGGGCAGCCAGGAATACACCTCGCTGCTGTACATTCCGCAGCGCGCGCCGTTTGACATGTGGGACTCGCAGCGCGGCCAGCACGGGGTAAAGCTGTACGTGCAGCGCGTGTTCATCATGGACGACGCGGAAAAACTGATGCCTCGCTATTTAAGATTCGTGCGCGGTATTATCGACTCCAACGATCTGCCGCTGAACGTGTCGCGCGAGATTCTGCAATCCAATCAGGTGCTGGATAAAATCCGTGCTGGCTCGGTCAAGAAGCTGCTCTCGCTGCTCGAAGACATGGCCGAGAAAAAGCCCGACGACTACAAAAAGTTCTGGGGCGAATTCGGTGCGGTGTTGAAGGAAGGCACGGTTGAAGACGCGGCCAACCGCGAGACGATCGCCCAGCTCTTACGTGTGGCCAGCAGCCACGATGACTCCGCGGAACAGAATGTGACACTGGCGGATTATCTGGCGCGCATGCAGCCCGGGCAGGAAAAAATCTACTACATCACCGCCGATTCTATGGTGGCTGCTAAAAACAGCCCGCACCTGGAAGTGTTCAAAAAGAAGAACATCGAGGTGCTGCTGCTCACTGACCGGGTGGATGAGTGGGTCATGGCGCATATGCACGAGTTCGAGGGCAAGGCTTTTCAGTCGGTGGCCAAGGGCGCGCTCGATCTTGGTGATGCCGAAACCGAGGACGAAAAAGCCGAACAGACAAAGCTCGAAAGCGAGGCCAAGGATACCCTCAAGCGCCTGAAGCAAGCGCTGGACCAAAAAGTGGGCGATGTGCGCGTCACCCATCGTTTAACCGATTCCCCCGCCTGCATTGTGGCCGATGAATCCGGGTTAACGGCACACCTGGAACGTATGCTTAAAGAAGCCGGCCAGGATATTCCGAATTCCAAACCGCATCTGGAAATTAACCCGACGCATCCGCTGGTGAAACGCCTGGAAGCGGAAAAAGACAAGGATCGTTTCGGTGAATGGGCGCATCTGCTGTTCGAGCAGGCGGTGCTGGCCGAAGGCGGTGAACTGGAAGACCCCGCCACGTTTGTGCGGCGGATGAACCAGATGTTGCTGGCGGTTTCCGGCGCCACCGAGGATGCGCCCAAGCCGAAGAAAAAGAGCAAAAGCAGCTAATACTGACGACTTGTAGGGCAAGCGTGCCGCTTGCCGTCGATCAAAAGGCAAGATGCAATCTTGCCCTACAAGCCTTGCAACCAAACTGCGGGTTATGGAGTACTGTAAAGCTTTCCAACAGTACACTGGGCACCCATGATCAAACTCGCGGATTATCAGAATAAGTGGCAGCACGCGCAGTTATCCCGCAGACGATGCCTTGCGTCTCGGTGTGGTCGGCGAGGCCCTACTCCCGCGTGCCCGCGCGCTAGCAGCTGACCTCGCGCAACGCGATCGGCATCTACTGCGTTTCACCCGCCATGTATGCACCCAGCGGCTGCAAAAGATGATGCTGGAAGAACTGGAACTCGGTCTGGCGCTGGAGGGGCTAGCGGCAGCGGCGCCGCGCGGCAATGCCAAGGACTAGCAAAGACGCCTTAATTACCGTCGGCGAGCCACTTTATATTGACTTTGCGCTTGCCCCATTCCATGGCTTGGCTTTTGCTGGGAACAAGAATATCTATCTTGTTGCGCCAGCGGCTGTGCATCTTGTCGCGCACAAAATAGGTGCCGGGCAGGCCTTCAATTTTAACCCGCGCACGGTGCCCAAGATCCTTGCCGATCAGGTCACGAGAAACCGCGATCACCTTCATGCCGGGTTCCAGCTCATCACCCCATGCGGCCAGGCCTTTGTTGCCTTGTTTGGTTTCGTCCTGGGCAAGGGTGTAGGCGCTGGCGGTAACTTCCAGTCCCTGCCAGTCTTTTTCTGCGTCTGATTGTTCAGCACTTGCCGGGCTCAGGGAAAAGGCGGCTAACGAAAGGCCGCGAACCACAACGGCAAGTTGTAGTTTGTGTGCTCGCATAAAGGGGTGGCACAACGAATTTGTTGGCTATCTTACCGTTTCCGGAGCATAGTTAAAAATAACGCTATAAAGTGGTTATCCGGATTACCTGTTGCCCGATGCCTGTGGGCTGTGTAATTGTCAGCCGTTACAGAGTGAACGCATCACAGCGTAATATTTATTATCCAAGACACCGGACTGAGCATGAAATTTACTGACGAACATAACGAAATACGCCGCACCACACAGAAATTCATAGAAAACGAAATCAACCCGTTTGTTGATGAATGGGAGGAGGCGCGGCAATTTCCCTCTCGCGAGTTGTTCAAAAAGATGGGCGACCTGGGCCTGCTCGGTATTACCAAGCCTGAAAACTGCGGCGGTCTGGGGCTGGATTATTCTTACGAGCTTGCGTTTGCCGAAGAGCTGGGCAACATCGCCTGCGGCGGCGTGCCGATGGCCATCGGCGTGCAAACCGACATGGCCACGCCTGCGCTGGCACGCTTCGGCTCGGAAGAACTGAAACAGGAATACTTGGCACCCGCGGTGGCCGGTGAACAAATCGCCTGCATCGGCGTGTCCGAACCGCACGCGGGTTCCGATGTGGCGCAGATCAAGACTACCGCCAGAAAAGACGGCGATGATTACATCATCAACGGCTCCAAGATGTGGATTACCAACGGCATGCAGGGCGACTGGATTTGCCTGCTGGTCAATACATCTGAGGGCAAGGTGCATGCGAACAAGTCATTGATCGTCGTGCCGCTGGACGCCCCCGGCGTGGAGCGTGCCAGAAAACTGCACAAACTCGGCATGTGGTCATCCGACACCGCGCAGTTGTTTTTTGATGACGTGCGCGTGCCCCAGCGCAACCTGATTGGCCAGGAAGGCGCGGGCTTCATGTACCAGATGCTGCAATTCCAGGAAGAACGCCTGTTCGGCGCGGTCAGCGTTATCAAGGGCATGGAACGTATTATCGACGCCACCATTGAGTACACCCGCCAGCGAGAAACCTTCGGTCAGCCGCTGATCAATAACCAGGTGATTCAGTTCCGCATGGCGGAACTGAAAACCGAAGTGGAGATGCTGCGTTCCGCCTGCTACCGGGCCTGCGAGGGTTACATCAACCAGGAAGACATGAGCATGCTGTGCTCCATGGCCAAGCTCAAGGGCGGGCGACTGGCGCGCGAAGTGGCCGATTCCTGCCTGCAATACTGGGGCGGCCAGGGTTATATGTGGGAGGCAGAAGTTTCGCGTGCGCTGCGCGATACCCGGCTTATCTCCATCGGTGGCGGCGCCGACGAAATCATGCTGGGGATTATCTGCAAGATGATGGGGATATTGCCGGGCAAGAAGACAGTGGCAAAACCCGAGGCCGAGACGCAGACCGCTGCCAGCACTGGGGGCATGCCGATCGTCAAGTAATGCGCTAAAGTCAGGAATCGGCCGCGTTTTGCGGCCGGCCCTGTACACCAGCGTGGGAGCGCGTTATGAAAACGATAATAATGATTTTTCTGTTGTGTGCAGCCGTCGGCGCTGCGCAGGCCGAGGTAGTGTCCATCGGCGATATCCAGCTACAGCTTGGTAGCAGCGAATCGGAGGTGTTGCGCATTCTGCAACCGCAATATGCCGTAGTCCGGATTTCCGGCGAGAATCGCTATAACATCCATAACCGCGGGACTGCTGGGCGGGCAGACGGACCCTCCGTGGCGCGCATCGAGTTTGAACAACAGCGCTTGCAGCGGGTTGTTAAAAGTGTCGCCACCCTGCAGGGGCAGGAAGCCGACAAGTCGATGCGGCGTTTGATTCTGGAGCTTACCAACGCACGCGCTACGGGCGGTGATATTGAGATCGAGACCAATATCGAAGAAAGCGTTGCTGCGGTCACGTCCTGGGTAATTTTCCGTCTGCCGGACAAGATTCTGCAGCTCGCTGTGTATGAACCCAAGCAAGACGGCGCACCGGTCACGGTGGATATTACCGAGCAATATATCCTGGCTAAATAGGCTGCAATGTTAGCGGTAGGCCATTCCGCGGCTTGGATATGGGCACCATCTGATAAGGCATTTTGTAGTCTTCGGGCACGCTCAGACGATACCAGCTTAGCAGGGCGTGCATGACGGTCTTGACCTGAATTTCGGCAAAATGCAGTCCGATACAGGTATGCGCGCCAGCGCCGAAAGGAATGAACTGGAAGGGATGCTGGCGGTGTTCGTTGCGGGCAAAGCGTTCCGGATCGAAAGTTTCCGGCGCTTGCCAGTATTCGGGCATGTGGTGGGTAAAATGGTTAAAAATATTGACCGCCGTTTCCGCGGGGATGCGGTAGCCGTTGAATTCGCATTCCTTGATGCTGCGACGGCGTATGGAGGGCAGCGGCGGGTAGAGCCTTAGCGCCTCGCGGAAGACGTGGCCGCAGAGTTCGAGCTTGTCTAGGTCGTTGTATTCCAGGTGCTCGCCAACGGTGCTCAATTCGTCGCGCACGCGATCTTGCCAGTTGCTGTGTTTAGCTAATAAATAGCTGATGGTGGTCAGCGCGCTGGTGGTGGTGTCGTGGGCTGCCATCATGGTGAAAATCATGTGGTCCACGATTTCAGAAGGCGAAAACTTTTCGCCCTCTTCACTCTCGGTATTGCACAGACGGCTGAACAGGTCCGGGGTTTGCTGTTTGCGCTTGGCGTCGATGCGCGCGGCAAAGTAATCCTGCAGATAGGCGCGCCCGCGCAGGCCCCGGTCAAACAGGGTGCCGGGCACGTTAAACCGCAACAGGGCCATCGATGCTGCCACCACATCCACAAACGCGCGGTTAAGTTGTTTGCTTTCTTCGCCCAGCGACAGGCCGAGGAATACTTTGGCGGCAATGTCCAGGGTCAGGTCTTTAATTGCGGGGTAGAACTGTAATTGCCCGGGCCAGGCTGCAATACGTTGTTCAGCAATCGGCCGCATCATTTCCAGATCTTCCGCCAGCGCGTCTTTTTTGAATGCGACCTGCATGATGCGGCGGTGCCCGCGGTGGTCGTCTCCGTCGCGCAGCATTAAACCGCGCGGGAATAGTTGCCCCAGGATGGGCTCCCAGCCCCGGTACGCGGAAAAAACGCCGTCACGGTTTGCCAGTACGAACTGATTAGCCTCGGGGCCGAGCATATTCACGGCGCGCTCAAAGTACACATGGCCACGGCTAATCGAACCATAGCGCTCGTACAAGTGACGCGGAAATTCAACCGGTTTATATAGGAAGCTCAAGGTCTGGCCCAGAATCGGCCAGCCATAATCCCCCGGTATATGCGACAAATCCGAAGTGCAGCGATCAACGGGTGGATACAGCGTCTATGACATCAACGAGCAGTTTATTAAAAGCTCGTTCAGTACAGCACGGCCCCAAGCCTTCTGCAAGCCAAGGCATTACACTATGCTCATGAATATGCTTGTATTATCCGCGCTGATTTCAGGCGCTCTTGTTATTGTTGGCCTTACGACCTATGCCTGGAGGCTGTGGCGCGGGGTCAGACGCCAGAATCATATGTGCACGCAGCGCAAGGCAGACGCCCAGGCGGACATGGCCGCCAGCGTACGGGCGCTGGCAAAATCCCTGTTGGCGGGGGATTTGAATTTGTCTGAAGGAGCGATTCGCCTGAAGGTGATGCTCGACCATCTACACCCCGATGGCAGCGGCGAGCGACTATATTCCGACATCTATGCCCTGCACGACGCCACCGCACACATGCTACGGGGTGGCGCCCGTAAAGCTCCACCGCGTTCGGAAATTCGCGCACTGGACGCCAAACGCGAACGTCTGGAGGCGCATTATCGTGAATCTATACACGCCGAAACCCAGCGATTACTGGAGTTGTACACGCAGATTTAATGGTTATGTATAAACGTCGGGTTAGGCGTTTTTTATTGCAAGTCTGCGACTTGCCCTACAGGTTCTGCTAGCCCTAGCCTCTTCCAATACGAAATGAGTCTGAAGCCAGGCACATGTTTCCAACATGAAATGAGTCTGAGCTAAGCATAACCGTTCAAGATGGTGGGATGAAACTCATCATGAACGTCAAACATTTAACGACCTTGCAGC
>JBDNIO010000058.1:0-10253 GCA_041688215.1 Salinisphaeraceae bacterium
CAGGCGCAGGTCGAGGCCTTGCCAGCGATCAAATAAGCGCCGAATCAAAGCGCCTGAACGATGTCCCAGTGCTGTTCGCGGATGCGTGGCCATTCCAGTTTTAGCCAGGGCGAATAGGCGTCGGGATTGTCGGCCAGTTCCTGGTCGAGTTCATCCGCGTCCACAAACTTCCAGTCCTCGACTTCATTGACGTTCACCGCTATCTGCGCGTCGGACTTCGCGGCGTAAATCGAGCAGAGTTCGTGCTCCGCGCCGGGCTCGCCAAAGTCGGCCCGGTATTCAAACCGGAACAAAAAAGTCAGTTCGGGTGAAACCGCGAGTTCTTCCTCAATGCGCCGCTCGGCGGCTGCCAGATCCGATTCGCCCCGACGCGGGTGGCTGCAGCAGCTGTTGGACCAGTAGCCCGGCCACAGCCGCTTTTGCGAACTGCGTTTCTGCAGCATGAGTTGCCCGGCGCTGTTGAACAGGAAAATGGAGAACGCGCGGTGCAGCAGGCCGTCGCCGTCGTGGCAGGCGGCCTTGGAACCGTAGCCGAGGACCTTGTCGTTGCTATCGACGAGGATTAACGGTTCGTCTTCGAAAGACACGATCTGGTCGTTGCGCATAGTCTGTTGAGTCATTTTGCCGGCTTGCTTATCTGATTTCGGTTATAAATGTATCGTAGCCGGCGCGACGCATGGCAATTGCAATGCCATCTGTTTTGCTTTCCTCGGCGATGGCAATCATCGCGCCGCCGCCGCCGCCGGTGAGCTTGGCGCCGACCGCGCCATTTTCGCGCGCGATCTGCACCAGTTCTTCGATTTCCCAGCTCGACACCTGCAAGGCGTTGAGCAGGCCGTGGTCCAGGTTCATGAGCATGCCAAGCTCGTCTACATCGCCTTTTTGCAGGGCTTCGATGCCGCGCAGGGCGAGATCGTCGATTTGCGAGAAAATGGCTTCGTAACAATCCGGGTTCTTCTGCCAGGCGGTGCGCACATTGCCTACGGTTTTCGCAGTGAGCGTACGTGCGCCGGACAGACCGATAACCACGGGAATGGGTTCGGGCGCATGGATTTCACGGATCATGGGTTTGGCCTGCGGCGTGTCGCCTTTGCGGAAGACAATCGGCGTGCCGTAAGTGGCCAGCGTGTTGTCTATGCCCGAGGGTGTGCCGTGCGCGATTTTTTCGCAGTCGTAGGCCAGGTCACAAATTTCGCGTTCGCTTAGTTTAATGCCGAAAGTAGAAGCGACGCCGCGGATAACCGACACCGCCAGGGCGGCCGATGCCCCCAGGCCGACCGCGCGAGTAACGTGCGGAAATACTTCCACGCGCATCGGCTGATCGCTCACGCCCAGGCGTTCGGTGATTAGACGCAGGGATTGGTGTAAGGAATTATCTGCCTGGGTGGGCTCATGCAGTGCCGACTCCACGCCCCAGCGCGGAATATACAAATCAAAGCCCTTGTCCTGACGCGTAACCTCGGTGCGGATGCTTAACGGAATCGGCGCTGCGATAGCGTGGCGTCCGTATACCACTGAATGCTCGCCCAGCAGAATAATTTTGCCATAGCCGACGTTCGCGCTTTCCTGATTTTCAAACAGGACCGGATCCGGCGCCTTGGTCTCGGCCGCGCCGCCACCAATCTTGTCCATAATCTCGCGCGCCTTCCAGACCTTGATGTCGCCGGATTCGATAAGCTGTTCCACCACTTCCTCGAAGCGGTTTTCTTCCACCCCCGCGGCGATGGCGACGCTACGGGCATGCAGCGTCATGTGTCCGCGCTGAATGCCTTCAGTAGATAATGCACGTAAGGCCGCGAAGTTCTGCGCCAGACCGACCGCGCACATCACTTCCGCCAGTTCGGCGGCGGATTCAATGCCGAGCAGGCGATGCGCAATGATTACGGCCTGATTGGATTCGACCTGGCCGCCGACGATGCCGACTTTCAACGGCATATCCAGCTCGCCTACCAAATCACCTGCGTCGTTTTTGTACCATTTAGTCAGCGAGGTGTAATGCTCCCCGCGTGCGGCATAGGCGTGGGCGGCGGCTTCAATCGCGCGCCAGTCGTTGCCGGTGGCAATCGCCACGGCGTCGATGCCGTTCATGATGCCCTTGTTGTGGGTCGCGGCGCGGTAGGGGTCGATGGCGGCGAACTCAGTCGCGAGAATTACGCCGTCGCGCACCTGTTCGCCGGTGAACGCACCATTGGCCAGCAATTTGACCGGGATGGTGGCCTTGGCGCGCACCATGGCGCGGTCGGTTAGGTTGGAGAGTATGCGCAGGAATACCTTGCCGTTGGTGATTTTTTCAATCAGCGGGGCCACGCCTTCGCACATCGTATTTACAAGATTGGCGCCCATTGCGTCGCGCGTGTCGACGATTAAATGCACCACCAGCATGTCGCCGTGTTCGGCGCTGGAGCTGTGGATTTTAACTTCCACGTCTTTCGCACCGCCACCGCGCGCCACCATTTTCGGGTGCAGGCTATTGGCGAGGTTGAGGATCTCTTCCTTGCGCTGTAACAATTGCTGTTGCAGCTTGAACGGGTGCGCCGCGTCCAACACCTGAATTTGGCCGATCAACATCGGTTCTTCGGCGACCGATTCAAAACCGCCGGCGGAGCGCACCAGTTTGGCGATAGAACTTACTGCGGCAATAATCGAGGGTTCTTCCACCACCATCGGCACAAGATAGTCGCGGCCGTTAATTTCAAAATTCAGCCCCAGACCCATCGGCAGTGAAAAGGCGCCGATCACGTTCTCCACCAACCGGTCGGCCTTGGTCGCGTCCAGCAGGTGTTTGCCGTCCATGAGCATGTGATACTCGGATTCGCTAATCACCTCGCGCTCGTACAGCACGCGCAGGCGATTGGGGACGGAGAATTTATAAAACTCGGGTATACGGGAACGACTCATCGGGTATTTTCCTTGGGCGGTCGGGTCGGGAGCGTGCCTTGGATCAGGCGCGAGGGTGGGGCGGGAATGAAAAGCCTGGATTGTTCAAAACAACACAAGTCGAAGGGGTTTCACAGGGTTACCCACGCTGGTTAACGTACTTAAAAGACCGTATCCGGATATTTTACATTACCTTAAAGCCGGATGCGCGCAGTTCCAGGGTTAGGGTTTTAAATCCCAATTTGGCCAGGGCCTCATAAAGTGGATTCAGAATAAGTGAATCCACGTGTTTTGGCGCCGGGTAAAATAGCAGACCAATATCACCGCCGCCGGCACCTGAGGGTTTGTAGGCCACCCCGGATTGCGCGGCGATCTCGTGTATTTTTGTGTGTGCATCGCTGATGATGTCGGCTCCTGCGGCCTCGCCCAGCGCCTGCATCGCGCTGTGGTAGGCGCCTGCCAAACGCAGGAATTCACTTGCGTTGTCCTGCTGGCAGGCGCTGCATCCCGCAAGCGCCAGTTGCGTCATGGCCTGCATATGCCGGGAGAAAATCTCAGGCGATTCTTTACGCAAACGAAACACGTTGCCAATCAGATTCTGGGTGGACGCGGCGCGCCCAGTGAATACGGGAGTGATGGTTAATCCGGTGGGGATTTCGGTCGCCACGGGGGCTGCGTCAATTCGATGCACCAAGGTGCCGCCGTACACGCTGGCGGCAATATCCACATTGCTGCCCACACCATTCTGCGCGCGGTTATGCGCTTGCGCGGCGAGGGCGAACAATTCGCCGCGATTCGATTCGCGGCCGTGTGCCGCCAATAACACGCCGGTTAGAGCGACGGCTACCGCGGCGCTGGAGCCAATGCCGAGTTTTTGTTGACTGTGAAAAAACGCGCTGGTATCGATGTTTATCGAATGTGGCGCGAGCGGGCCGGCGTGCTCGAAAACGCAGTGTAAAACGCTGGCAAATAATCCCAAGACGTTGCGGATATCGGCTGGCGTTTGCGCCGGGATACTGCCGTGCTTACCCAGAAGAAAATCAGATAGCCCGAGTTGCGGCGCGGTTAGTTTCCAGCCTTGGTCGCCAGCGGCGTCGAGTGAAACCACAGCGCGCCGGTTTACCGCGGTCACAATCGCGGTTGCACCCTCCAGTACCGCGTATTCACCCAGCAGCAATAGTTTGCCGGGTGCGCTGGCGCGTATGGTTGTTGGGCGGGCCGGCATTAAAAATCGTCGATTAAATGCGCTGCAGGGCCGAGGCTGCTGGTCTGAACCGAATGCACGCCGGGTGTTTGTGCCAGGGCGTGGGCCACCGCGGGTGCATCCTGGGGCAAGCACAGGGCTTTGACCTGCGGGCCGGCATCAATAGTGAAATACACTGCCAGACCTTGCGTACGTAATTCCCGCACGCGGTGAATCAGCGCCACGGTTGCTGCGTTCCAGTACAGTAATCCGGGATTTGCCGATAACATCAGCCCGTGCATTTTCAGGCAGCTATATTCGGTGAGCTTGCCCACGGCCTGAAAATCGCGTTTGGCAATAGCACGGCGCATGGCCGCCATATCATCCTCGGATGAATCCACCCAGGCTTGATAAAACTGCGAGCTGGCCGCACTGCTTTGCATGCCTTGCGTGGAATCCACTTTTTTGGGTGCGGTTTCGGTGATGGCGATCACCAGGCTCAGCGGCCATTCGCTGGCATCCAGCAACGGTTCGGCGAAGGCGTCGCTACCGTCGTTTTGTTCGCCGCGGTGCATCTCCACAAAGCCGCCGAACAACGAACGCGCAGCAGAGCCCGAACCCTGACGCGCGAGGATCGACAACTCCCGCAGCGATAAATTCAGGCCGGCCGCTTTGGTCGCTGCCAGCGCCAGTGCCGCGAATCCGGAGGCCGAGGAGGCCAGCCCCGCACCGGTCGGAAAATTGTTACGGGTACGCACACTCGCGCGTAATTCCATGCCGGCCCGGGGGCGGACCAAATCCAGAAATGCACTGATGCGTTGCGTACTTTTGGCGTTTTCGTGACCGTCGAGAATGATCTCGTCGGTTTGCAGCTCGCTGCTGAAGGCTACCTCGGTATCGGTATACAGATCAGCCAGCGCGACCGAAAGTGAGCCCACAGCGGGCAGGTTCAGTGCGGTATCGCGCTTGCCCCAGTATTTGATCAAGGCGATGTTGCTGTGCGCCCGGGCACAGGCTTTCAAGGGTTTTTGCGTCACGTTTAGCTTGTAGTATTGCGTTATGGCTGCGCGATGATACCGCTGCGAGCCAGTACGACGCCAAGTTTATTGCCTGCATAACCGACCCGCGGGCGAATCTTTGCTACTATTGCCGCGTTGTGGCCTACCCGAAAGGGTAGCGTACAGCCAAGAACAGTAGCCAGAAACAGGATGTTGCTATGCCCGGAATCAGTGGCTTTTCGCTTTATCTTCCCCCCTACCGCGTCAATCTCGAGGATTGGTGTGAGTGGACCGGGGAGCCCTGGGCCAAGGTCAGCAAGGTTGTGGGGCGCAGTTTTCGCATGCGCGGGCCTGAACAGGATGTCTACTGCCTGGCCGCAAACGCGGTGCTGCGTCTAATCCAGAATTACGCTATCGACCCGCAAAATATCGGCATGCTGGCGCTGGGCACGGAATCGAGTGCGGATAATTCCGCCGGCGCGATCATCGTGAAAGGCCTGGTCGATAAAGCGCTGCGCGAACTGGGTAAGCCACCACTTGCGATCGCCTGCGAAGTACCCGAATACAAACACGCCTGCCTGGGCGGTGTGTACGCACTAAAAGGCGCTTTGCGCTATGTGGCCAGCGATGGCGGACAGCGCCAGGCGATAGTGGTGAGTGCGGATATTGCCGAATACGCTTTGGGAAGTTCCGGTGAACCCACGCAGGGGGCGGGCGCAGTAGCCCTGCTGGTTGAGGCGGACCCCGCTTTACTGGAAGTCGATTTGGCCGCCGGCGGCAGCGCGTCTTCGTATCGGGTTATGGATTTTCGCAAGCCGTTCGCTCGTTTCGCCGGACAACGCCCCGGGTCTCTGGGCCAGTTACAGGACGTACCGGTATTCAACGGTCGCTACTCCACCACCTGTTATGTCGATGCGGTGCGCAGTGCCATGGCCGCGACGTTAAACAAGCGAGCCGGCAACTGGGTGCAATTTTACGAATCGATAGATGCGGTATTCATGCACCGCCCCTATCATCGCATGCCCGAAAACGGTTGGGGTATGGCGTACCTTTTCGCCCTGGCGCACGATAACGATCCGCGCCTGGCCGACCTCGCGGCCGCGGCCGATATTGACGCGCAAGCCCTGCAGCAGGAACTGCACACTCAATCCGATGTGCTGGATATGGCCACCCGCCACGGCCTGAACGCCGACGCTTACCCTCTGGCCGCCGGCGTTTTTCAACAGTTCCGTCGTGACCCGCTTTATCGTGAAGTAATCAGCGAAAAGCTGGGCCTGGGTGCCGGGAAGATGCAGGATCTGGGCAATCTGTATACGGCTGCCTTGCCGGCATGGCTGGCGGCAGGATTTGAGGACGCTCTGGTACAGGAGCTCGATGCTACAGGAGACGCCTGGCTAGCGATCGGCTATGGCAGTGGTGACGCCGCCGAGGTTATCCCCATGCGCGTGGTGCCGGGATGGCAGGCAGCAGCCCGAAAAATTGGATTTGATCAGGCGCTTGCGCCGGCACTGGATCTGGATGCCCAGGCCTATGCCGCCCTACACGCCGGCCAGGGCGAGGCCGAACTGCCACGCCAGCCGCAGGCCGAATTTATCATCGAATCAGTTGGCGCCCGCGCAGAATCTGATTTCTGCGATGCGGGCATTGCCTATCATCGCTATGTCGCTTAGGCGCCAACAACGTTAATAACACTAATACAGCGTATCGCCGTAACTGATCTGCTCGATGTCCTGCGCTGAGTCGTCGAAGCCACTGGTCAGCAATTCGTTGACGTCGTAGTCGGCGTACTCGCTGTCGAGCGCGCCCGAGTCGTCATCTGGCGGGGCTGACTCTTCTACCCCCATTTGCGACCAGAATTCGTAGTCGATTTCTTCCAGCGTGCCGTCGAAGTACTGTATTTCTATGGTGTGATCCGCCTCATCCATGGCGACCACCTCAAAACGGCCGTTGTTATCGACGTTCTCATACCAAAGGCCGATTTCAACATCGCGTAACAGACGTCCCATCTTGTGCCTCCTGATGTTCAACCTTGCGTGTCAAGCTATAGGCCGATCGGGCGCCGATGACAAGGGGGGGGAATCGCCTTAAGCGGACAAGTTTTTGATTGAGCTAAAGAAAAAAATTAATGGGATTCAATGCCCGAAACCGGGCCATCAACCGTGCCGATTCAGTAAAAGCACGTGATCTCGCGCATTTACGCGCACAAGTTCAACGTCAATCCAGAATTTCTGAAAATACGCACCTGCGCAATTGCGCTTGGTGGTTGATCAGGGACAGGGATTAGGATGACGCTCGTGTATTTCTTCAATCGCCTTGAGCACGTCGTCGCTTAAGCTGACATCAATACTGGCGATATTGCTTTTCAGCTGGGCCATGGTGGTCGCACCGATGACCGTGCTGGTGACAAAGCTGCGGCTATTGCAGTAGGCCAGCGCCATTTGTGCGGGATCCAGGCCGTGGTCTTTTGCCAGATCAACATAGGCGGCGATCGCCGGTTCGGCGGCCGTTTTGCTGTAGCGGTCAAAGCGATCCCAGAGACTCAGGCGTGCACCTTCTGGGCGTACGCCGTCCAGATACTTGCCAGACAACACCCCAAACCCCAGCGGCGAATAGGCCAGCAGGCGCACATCCTCGCGCTCGGCACATTCGGCCAGGCCCACCTCGAAGCTGCGGTTGAGCAGGGAATAGGGGTTCTGGATGCTTACAATGCGCGGCAGGTTTGATGCCCGGGCAATGTCTAGATACCGCATCAAACCCCAGGGTGTTTCGTTGGAAATGCCGGTGTGGCGAATCTTGCCTTCCTGGCGTAACTCGTCCAGCGTGGCCAGGGTTTCCTCGATTTCTATGGCATCATCCTCAGCCTGGTGCTGATAACCCAGCTTGCCGAAGAAGTTGGTTTGCCGATCTGGCCAATGCACCTGGTAAAGGTCGAGATAATCGGTTTGCAGCCGGCTCAGGCTGCGTTCCAGCGCGCGCCGGACTTGTTCGCGTGTGAGGCGGGTTTCCTCGCCATCGCGAATCCAGTGCATGCCGCTGCGCCCGGTGACTTTGCTGGCCAGAATAATATCGTCGCGGCGACCGCTGGCCTTGAGCCAGGTGCCGATATATTCCTCGGTGCGGCCCTGCGTTTCGGCCATGGGCGGTACCGGATACATCTCCGCTACGTCGATAAAATTTACGCCCGCGTCCAGGGCGTAATTAATCTGTTCGTGTGCCTGGGCTTCGCTGTTTTGCTGGCCCCAGGTCATGCTGCCCAGGCAGATGACGCTGACGTCGATATCGGTACGCCCGAGTTTCCGGTATTGCATAGTAAAAAATCAGCTTTTGTGGCGGCGCTCACGCCGGTGGCTGCTGCTGTTCAAAATGGCCTCAATAATCGGCGCGATGATAATTTCTATTGCCATACGCATCTTGCTGCCAGGCACCACAATGGTATTCGGCCGCGACATGAAAGCGCCCTTGATCATGGTCAGCTGATAGGGGAAATCCACTGGCCATTCGCGCGGATTTCGGAAACGGATAACCACCATCGATTCGTCCGCGCTCGGCACGTCGCGCGCATTGAACGGGTTGGAGGTATCCACCAGCGGCACGCGCTGGAAGTTGATGTCGGTACATGAAAATTGCGGGGTAATGTGACGCACGTAGTCGGGCATGCGCCGCAGAATGGTGCGTGCCACGTCATCGGCTTCATAACCGCGCTCGTCAATATCGCGACGGATTTTCTGGATCCATTCCAGGTTAATCGTGGGTACCACACCGACCATCAGATCTACATGCTGGGCCACATTAACCTGATCCGTTACCGCGCCGCCGTGCAGGCCCTCGTACATGAGGATATCCGTGTCTTCGGGCAAAGCGGCCCAGGGTGTGAAGGTGCCGGGCGGCTGGCCATACTCTGCGGCTTCGATCTCGTCGTGCAGGTAACGCCGGCTCTGGCCGCTGCCGCTTTCGCCGTATTCCGAGAACAGGCCTTCGAGCTTGTCCAGATGGTTGGCGGCAGGACCGAAGTGCGAAAAATTCTCGCCGCGAATAGTCGCGCGCTGCACAGCCTCTTCCATTTCCTCGCGGCTATAGGCGTGAAAAGCGTCGCCATCGATCATCGCCGCGTTCAATTTAAGTTGGAAAAATATATGCTCAAACGCTACGCGCGCAGTTGATGTGCCTGCGCCCGAGGAGCCGGTAACCGCGATTATGGGGTGCTTGCTGGACATATCAGCCGGATACTGTGGCGTTAAATACGTCGGTAAGCAAGATCAAATACCAGATGGCCCTTGCGCAGGCCGCGGGCTTCGAAGCGTGTACCGGGCCGAGGTGGATTGCTGACGAAGCCGTTGTCGTCGCCAATGTTGCGGAACAGGGGATGCGCATCCAGGGTTTCGCGCATCCATTCGGCGTAATTATGCCAGTCCGTGGCCAGACGCCAGATGCCGCGCGGTTTCAGCACGCGCGCAATTTCATCGGCAAAGTCGGTCTTTACGATGCGGCGTTTGTGGTGGCGTTTTTTCGGCCAGGGGTCCGGGAAATACAGCAGCAGGTTATCCAGACTGGCATCGGCTATGCCCTGCTTGAGCACATCCACGGCATCATCACAGAAAACGCGCACGTTGATTGCGCCGTGGGCATGCAGTTCGCCCAGGACACGGCCAACGCCGTTGCGGTAAACCTCGATACCGATGAAGTCCTCTTGCGGGTTGTTGATCGCCATATTTGCCAGCACTTCACCCGCGCCGAAGCCGATTTCCAGGGTTCTGGGGGCGTCGCGTCCGAAGACTGCGCGCCAGTCGAAAGACTGATCGGGTAGCTCAAGGCCGTATTGCGGCCACAATGATTCAAGATTATGCCGTTGGCATTCTGTCATGCGGCCTTCGCGGCGCACGAAGCTGCGGATACGGCGGGGCTGATTATGTGTTGAATCCATACCTGCGTGCGTCGTGTCTACTTAAAAATAGTAAAAACAGCCAAAGCTATGCTTGAAAAATTATTAACCACAAAGAACACGAAGAGCACAAAGGAAAAAGAATAAATAAATAATGTGCTTTCTTTGTGGTTTTTACCGTGCCTATCCGGTTCATTGCCAAATGGATGGAGCGATGCTAAATTGGTCCAATGGACGCACGCGGCTTCCCGACATCGCTGCCAGAATTTCAGCGGGCCTTCCCCGATGATGCGGCGTGCGCGCGCTACCTTGAGCA
>JBDNIO010000059.1:0-3343 GCA_041688215.1 Salinisphaeraceae bacterium
AGCGGGGCTGACGCGGCAATCCAGTGGGGAACCGTATAACTCGCAACGACTCCGGCACTAGATTGCCGCGCTTCGCTCGCAATGACGGGTTTTCGGACTCATCAACGCTTAAGTACCGTTAAATCCAACGCACTACACTAGTAGTTATCATCAATACATGACTAATCATGATCAATGTAGGTTCTCCTACCGGGGACTTTCACCCCATAAGTTCGTGCCCATGCTGGGCGTACACAATTAATTCAAGCCGACGCCACTTCGTGGCGCGGCTTAATTCAAGCGTTAGACACCATCGCTACCCGGTTCCCAGTCCTGGCCCACGCTCGCGGTATTTGTGATTTGGCGCATCGCCGAGGCGATACGCAATTCAATATTTTCCAGATCCGGAATAATCGCCTGGGTACTGGCCAGGCGCACGCGGCTGAGGGCGATATCCTTGTCTTCCGGGCGACGCGCCTGTGACACCAGGGCCGCCGCATTCAATGCGGTCAGGTGCGGGTAGCCCTGCGCCAGCAGCATGAACAGGCCATTTTCCAGATGCCCACCGAAACCGTTGATGACGACTACGCGGGTGCGACGTGAGCGTGCCGGCAAATTGCCACCGGTCATCGCTTCTATCGAGATTACCGGCAGGTTCTTGCCATGCCATTGGCCCATGCCCAGCAACCAGGCTGGGCCTGCCGTTTCCACCGCTATGGCTTCCACGCCGAGCACTTCCAGCACCGCCATTTTCGGCACAATCAGAAAATGTTCCTGCAAGGGAATCAGGTGGCCATAGACTTCCGCGGGGGTGGCGGCGGTGGGTTTATTCTGTGCGCTGGAATTTTGCATATCGATTAGTTATTGCACTATCTGGCTAATGTGCGGTGGACGTTTTAGCCCGCATGACCGCATAAAGTTGCCGCAGCAGCTCCTGGTCCTGATAGGGCTTGGTCATGAATTTATCCACCCCAATCTGCTCGGCACGGCGACGGTGTTTATCGCCACTGCGTGAGGTGATCATGATGATCGGCGTGTTTTTAAGACTCTCGCTGTTGCGCATATAGGTCGCCAGATCGAAGCCGTCGATACGCGGCATTTCGATATCCAACAGCACCGCGTCGGGAATATTGCCTTGCAGTTTTTCCAACGCGTCCATGCCGTCCTTGGCGGGCACCACGCGCATACCGCTGCGGCTCAGGAAGCGCTCGGAAACACGCCGAATGGTAATCGAATCATCCACCACCATAACCAGCGGCCGGTCATCGGTTACATCCGGTGCCTGCGCCACGGCCTCGGTACCGAGCGCCTGACGTACCTGTAATTGCATCAGTGCAGCCATATCCAGAATAAGCACGACCTGGCCATCGGCACGCACCGTGGCACCGCTTACGCCCGGCACTGTGCTGACCTGCGGGCCGACCGACTTGACCACAATTTCGCGGCTGCCCAGCATGCCGTCCACCACATAGGCAGTGCGGCGATCGCCGGCACGCACCAGCAATACCGGCAAGCTGCGGGGTTTGTCGTCGGCCTCGGTGGCCATGCTGGCGCCGCCCAGGATTTCGCCCAGACTGCGCATCTGATAGCTCAAACCGCCATAGGAAAAATTCGGCGTCGCACTCTCCATGTAACCGGGCAGGGCCTCGCTGGTAACCCGGGTAACGCCCTCCACACTGCCGATAGGCACGGCGTAGGTTTCCTCGCCCACACGCACCCGCAGGGCCTGGGTAATCGCCAGGGTCAGCGGCAAGCGAATGGTGAAACACACCCCCTTGCCGGCCTGGGAATCCACCGCTATGCTGCCGCCCAATTGTTTGATCTGGGCGTTGACAACATCGAGGCCGACACCACGCCCGGCGCCCTGAGTTAGCTCGGCCGCGGTACTGAAACCCGGTTCAAAAATGAACGCAGCCAGGTCGGCATCGTCGATACGGGCGTCGCCGCGCAGCAACTGCCTGGACACAGCGGTCTGGCGAATGGCATCCAGATCGAGTCCGCGGCCGTCATCACGCATGGCGATTACTAACTGGGTGCCCTCGCGATGCAGCTTGACCGATATGGTGCCAACTTCTTGCTTGCCTGCGCTGGCGCGTTCTTCCGGTGTTTCCAGCCCGTGAATAATAGCGTTGCGCAGCAGGTGCTCGAGCGGGGCCGACATGCGTTCAAGCACGTTGCGATCCAGCTCCGCCTCAACCCCACTAAATGCGATACGGGCGCGACGCCCATATTCTTCGCTAAGCTGACGCGATATACGTTGCAGGCGCTGGACCTGCACCGAGAACGGCACCATCAAGGTACGCATCAAACCCTGCTGCAGGCTGGTGTTGACGCGACCCTGCTGGCTCAACAGAACTTCGCCCTGCTCCACCAGATCCGAGATAAATCCGTGCAGGCTGCCCAAGTCGGTAACACTTTCGGCCAGGCCGCGGGATAGCTCGTGCAGGGTGGAGTAGCGATACATTTCGAGCGGATCGAATTCTTCGTCGTAACGGTCGGTAGATACCTCATGGCGCGCCATGATCTGCGCTTCGGTTTCCGCATCCAGGGTACGCAGCTGCTCTCGCAGGCGGCCGGTGGTTTGCGCCAGTTCACGCAACTGGAACTGCAGCCAGGTGCTTTGCTGTTCCAGGCGGGCGCGGAAAATACTGATTTCACCCGCCTGGTTCAGCATGGTTTCCAGATTGGCGACGGCGACACGCGCCGTATCTTCCTGCGTCGGTGCCTCTGGTTCCTGTGCCTGCCCTTGCCAGAACAGGCGCGGATCAAATTCAAGCGCTTGCCTAGCTTCGGGTATGGCTTCGGGTACGGCGTCCTGCCGGATTTCTTCTGCTGGTTCGCTGGCCGCAGGCTGGCTCTCGGTGTCTGATTCGGGAACAGCCAGGGGCTGATCCACTGCGGTCTGGACTTGCGGTGTGCCGGAAGCAGCGCCCGCCTGATCGAGTTCCGCGTGTAATTTGTCTGCCTGTTTTGTGAGGCTATCCAGCAGCGCCACTTCGCTGCGCCGCGCCGGGGTATGCGCCGCCGCGACCAGGGTTTCCAATTCGTGGCTCAAGTCCCCGACCGCATTGATGCCGGCCATACGGGCGCTGCCTTTAAGGGTATGCAGTGAACGCATCAGGCTAAGCCGAGGTTGTTCGTCGTCGGGGTCGCGTGTCCAGGCATCGACCGCGCCGTGTATGTTCTCGAGCAGGTCGTCGGCCTCTTCAATGAAGATCGCGACCAGTTCGGGGTCGGCCTCTCTTTGGTCCGACGAATCAAACGTCTGCTCGTCTGAAACCGTTGCTTGAATAATCGGCTCGAACGGTGGTTTTGGCGCTTGCGGTTCAGGCGCGGATTCGGTTTGCCCCAGCAAGGCCAGAAG
>JBDNIO010000060.1:0-19489 GCA_041688215.1 Salinisphaeraceae bacterium
GCAGTTCGTAAGAGCACGGCCGATGGAGACATGAAGTTCGGTTATTCCTTGCGTCATTCCGGAAAGTGCGAAGCCCGAGCTTCGCGAGCCGAACGTCCGGAATCCAGGTTCTATAAGGTCTCACTGGATTCCGGGTCTTCGTCCGGAATGACCGGTACGAGTTTATGGGACAGCAGTGAAGCCTGGTTGAAACATATGCTGCAGTCGGCGCGATCTTGGCTGTAGATATATTAACCATCGCCTTGCCCGAGACGGGCCGTACATTGATGTACGGTTTTCCGCAACGCTAGTCAAAGAAAGCGGTCAGTCGATGGTCTCCATGGATTATGAGACTTGATCAAGTCTATCCTCGACTTGCCTGCCGGGCGCTTGTGGAGATGCAGAAGAGGACTCGTCTTTTACCTCGTCCACGTCCGAAAAGGCCTCGGACGTGGATTATTGAGTCTTGACTTCATGTTAATCTCAAAATTTCCCGCGGCTTGCCGCGGGGTCGGCGCGATGGGGTTTCCAAAGGGGCTGCGTAGCAGCACGCCACGCGTAGCGTTCTTGTGATTCTTCCCTTTGGTCGACCAGCGGGGTTTCATACCCCGTTGGTCGAAATTCAGTTTGATTTACCTCTGCTGATTGCTCGGGGCAGGTTATTTGCCGAAGGCATCCCGAATATAGACGATCACTGCGCGGATGTCCTCATCGGTCAGGCTTGGATTGCCGCCCTTGGCCGGCATGGCCATCGGCGAACCCGGGCTCTTGAAGCCCTCAACGATGTTCTTGAGCAGAACCTCATCGTCTTTCTTGAGAGGGCTGCTATTGGCAGTAAAGTCCGGCGCGCCCGGCACCGTGCCTTTGCCATTGGGACCATGACAGGCTATGCAGGTTTGTTGGTAAACGGTCTTGCCATTGTTGACCTGCGCGGCGTCCGCCTCGCAGGCTGTTGCCGGGCCGACGCCTATGGCGATCAGCGCAAAGCCGACTAAAAAAACTGCACGGGTATTAGGAACGTATCGCATAATTAATCCCCTTAATTGCTCGATTTCAAGAAGGCCTTGATATCCTCGGCGGTCTGTCCCGGCAGGTTACCGATCAGGCGCATATGATTGACGCTGATGTCCCATTCGTAATCCTGTTTCTCGTCCGGCGCACGCACATTGTGACACCGTCCGCAGTGGTCGGACCAAGCCTGGGCGCCGCGAGCCATTTGAGCCGGGTCGGGCGGCGCGTCACCTTGGGCGGGCACCGCGGTCGCGGTGGCTAGAGTCGCGAGCACTGACACAGTCAGCAGTATGTCCTTAGTTTTCATCTTTCAATCTCCACTTAGAAGCCAAAGGCAAACTGGCCGAGCAGGCGGCCTTCGTCTTTGCGGCCGGGCTCGTCAAATTCTCGTGATTCCCACGCCAGTTTGGCGATTACCGACGGTGCGATCAGGTAGTTGATGCCGGCGGTGAAGCGCTCCTCGTTGCCATGTTCTTCGAACTCGTTAAAGCCGTCGATATCGAACTCGCCATAGCGCCCTACCAGTTCCAGGTTTTGCAGGAACCAGGCGTTGGTGAAACCGCTCAACTGATAGGCCAGTTGCAGGTACCAGGCTTCCCATTCGGTCGCGGGGATAAGATTGGTGGTCATATCCCCCACCTCGGCCAGGCCGAAGAAACTGTCGAGTTCCGAGTTGAGGTATTCGCCGCGAAAATCCCAGGGGCCGCGGGTGAAGGCGAAGTCGGCGCCCCACAGGTCGTAGTCGCCGTCGGTCACGGGGCCCATATCCGCCTCCTCGCCAGTGACCTCGGCCGTGAGATAAGACACCCCGAACTCAAGGAAGGGTACGGGTAGGAAGCCGAGTCGGCCGCCGACGGACTTGTTACTATTGTCATCCGAACCGAAGCCTTCGAGTTCCAGGCCATGGCCGCCGACGCGGGGGCCGTTACCGACCGCCACGACGTAGGTGAACAGGCCTTGTTGCAAGACCGGCACACCACCGCGCAGTTGCACGCCGACGTCGCTTGCTGGTTGTACACCACCGTGGCCGAAGCCGGCCGGGGCGTTGGGCAGCTTGTTGATCCAGGCCGGGTGCATCCGTTCCTGGAATTGGCCGATCGGACTCAGCCACTTGCCGAGCTTGACGGCCAGATAATCGGTTGCGAACCAGTTGAGACTGGAATACTCGAGTTCGGTCTCGGTCTCGCCGTCTTCGGAAACCTCGAACTCCAGTTCGCTTTCAAACAGGATGTTGTCGTTGTACTGAAAATGAAAGATCGGATTGAAGGAGCCGGCGGTAAAGGAATCCTCCCCTGCGCCGTTATCACTGGCCTCAAACCCGGCGGCGGCGTATCCCGCCAGATGGAATTTGGTAGCGGCCCGTTCCTCGGCGCGCGCCTCCTTGTCAACCTCGGCCAGTTTTTGCTGGGTGCCAGCGAGTTCTGTTTCCAGCTTCTCTACACGGCCTTCGGCCTGCTGCGCCCCTTGCAGTTCCTGTTTGAGGATTAGCAGTTCCCGCTCCAGCGTCTCGATGCGTTCCTCCAGCGAGGGATCGGGTGGCGCCGCATAGGCAGTGGAGGCGCCCAGCAGCACTGCCAAGGCCGTCATGACCATGATGATCGCTGGTGATCGGATGGCTAGCTGCTTGTCCATTAATGATCTCCTTAGGTGTCGAGACGGTGACTCATTATGGACAGCATAGGCTGCGGGTCGCGTGGCAGTATTGATCTGTATCAAGCGGCATGCGGGCCGAGGCCGACGACGAAGATTCAGGACTCGGGTGGTGCCGGGGAGGGGTGGGCAGTCCCGGGTTCAGGCGCTGATTTGGAGCTTGGTCTCGGGTGGTTGCGGGCTGGCCGTTTCGCGCCGGGCGTGGCGGCCGCCCAGGGCCATCAGGATGGGCGGCAGCAGCAGAAAATCCATGATCAATGCGAAGACCTAATCTCCTTATCTTTGCAGAATGTCGTACCCAAAGTGTCGAGCGTCCGCGAGAGAGAGAGTAATCCGACGACGGGCTGCTATGCCGATGCGGTTGGCCGGGCCGTGATGCGCTCATAGGACTATCTCGGCCTCATCCCATGCTGGCGATGATGCCGGATATATCTCTCGGGATCGGCTTCAAATGCGTCTCGAAAGGCTCCGGAACAGAAGTAATAAACTTTACTCTGGTATGGGAATTCCTCTACGGCGGTGGTGTAGCTGACCTCCATGCCGCAAACCGGGTCCTTGTAGCTGTATTCGTTTCTTTGCCGTTTCATTTAGCCTCCTTTGCTTTGCTGCGGGTTTGCGGATCGCTCGCCATTATCCCGAGGTCACTGCTGTCGCATAAACTCGTACCGGTCATTCCGGACGTTCGCTTCGCTCAGCTCGCGTTGCTCACTACGTTCGGCTCGCGAAGCACGGGCTTCGCACTTTCCGGAATGACGCAAGGAATAACCGAACTTCATGTCTCCATCGGCCGTGCTCTTACGAACGGCTCATGCGGTAAGCGTTTGATCTCCAGCGCGCAAAATTTTGTGGGACAGCAGTGTCCCGAGGTATAAGCTGCCGCTGCCGCTGCCGATTGACTTGGGTCAATTTGCGCCTTCAATCTGAGGCTTCGGACAGCGGTGAAGCAATGGAATCTTCGCCGATGATGACGGTATTCCTCTCCGTAAAACGGTAGGGTGGGATTACCAGATTCAAAGGTGCCGGCACGCCTGTGAAGACGCGGCCAGCCAAATCGAACTTGGAGCCGTGACACGGGCAAAAGTACCCGCCCGGCCATTGTTGGTCGAATTGGGTTTTGCCCGTCTCGGGATTAAAATTCGGCACACAGCCAAGGTGCGTGCAGATCGCCACCACAACCAGAATTTCCGACCGGATGGACCGAAGTTCATTGGCGGCATAGCCGGGTTGCTGGTTCTTCAGGGAATCTGGATCACGCAGCCTCTCCTCCAATGCCGGGCTGCGTAATCGCCGCAGTATGTCGGGCGTGCGGCGCAGAACCCAGACAGGCTTGCCCTTCCATATCACCGTGACCTGCTGACCCGGCGCGATCTCGCCAAAATCGACCTCGACCGGTGCACCGGCTGCATGGGCCCTTTGACTCGGCATCCACGACCGGATGAATGGTATGGCCCAAAAGGCCGCGCCGATTGCGCCCATCGTGGCAACGGCCGCGCTAAGAACCCGTCGGCGCGTGATATTCGATTTCCCAGTCTTGAACTCATTCATTGCTCTCTCCTGGTTTTGACCGCTCGGCATGTGGCTCTGTCCACTGCAACACCAATGCGTAAATGACCGGGAGGACCAGCAGACTGAGCAGGGTTGCGCTTATCATGCCGCCCACCATGGGTACGGCGATGCGCTGCATGGTTTCCGAGCCGGCGCCGTGGCCCCAGAACAACGGCAGCAGGCCGGCGGTGATGGCCACCGCGGTCATCACGATGGGCCGCACCCGCTCGGCGGTGCCGCGCTGTGCTGCCGCCAGGATTTCTGTCTTGGTCAAAGGCTCGTCCTTTTGGTCGCGCACCTGCGCAATCGCTTGGTCGATGAAGGTGAGCACCAGTACGCCGATCTCGGCGGCCACCCCCGCCAGGGCGATGAAGCCCACGGCCACGGCCACCGACAGGTTGAAGCCGTAGGCGTACATCAGCCAGAAGCCGCCGATCAGCGAGAAGGGGATGGACAGCATCACCACCAGGGGTGCGCTGGCGTTGCCGAAGTTGAAGTACAGCAGCAGGAAGATCAGCGCCAGGGTGGCCGGCACCACCAGCTTGAGGCGCTCGGCGGCGCGCTGCATGTATTCGAACTGGCCGGACCAGATCAGGGTATAGCCCGGCGGGATTTCGACCTCGTCGCGGATGATGCGCTTGGCCTCGGCCACATAGCCGCCGATGTCCGAACTCTTGATGTCCACGTAGATCCAGGCGTTGGGGCGGGCGTTTTCGCTCTTGATGGAGGCAGGACCGCGGGTCAGTTCCAGATCCGCCACCAACGCCAGCGGGATCTGGGCGCCGCCGGGCGTGGCCACCAACACTCGGCGCAGGGCGTCGGGGCTGTCGCGCAGCTCGCGCGGGTAGCGCAGGTTGACCGGATAGCGCTCCAGGCCTTCCACGGTCTGGGTCACGTTCATGCCGCCGATGGCCGACTGGATGACGTCCTGTACGTCGCCCACGGTCAGGCCGTAGCGGGCGGCCTGCTCGCGTTTGATGTCGAAGTCCAGGTAGTAACCGCCGACTGCCCGGTCGGCGAAGGCGGACAGCGTATCCGGCAATTGTTTCAGGGTACCCTCGATGGCCTTGCCGATGCGTTCCAGCTCGGCCAGGTCCGGGCCGGAGACCTTGATGCCGATGGGGGTCTTGATGCCGGTGGAGAGCATGTCGATGCGGGTCTTGATCGGCATGGTCCAGGCGTTGGCAACGCCGGGGATGCGGATCGCCGCGTCCATCTCGTCCATCAGCTCGCGGGTGGTCTTGTCCGGGTTCGGCCAGTCGTCTTTCGGCTTCAGCCGCACCAGGGTTTCGATCATCGCCAATGGAGCCGGGTCGGTGGCGGTGACGGCGCGGCCCGCCTTGCCGAACACGCTCTCCACCTCCGGAAAGGTCACCAGTATCTTGTCGGTCTGCTGCAACAGCTCCTTGGCCTTGGTGATGGAGATGCCCGGGAAGGTGGTGGGCATGTAGAGGATGTCGCCCTCGTCCAGCGGCGGCATGAACTCGCTGCCCAGTTGCGTGATCGGCCAGGCGGTGACTCCCAGCACGATCAGCGCCGCTACCAGCGTAGTCTTGCGCCAGCGCATGGCCTGCGCCAGCGCCGGCGTATGCAGGCGGTGCAGTCCACGGTTGACCGGGTTTCTAGCCTCGGGAAGGATGCGCCCGCGGATGAAGTAGCCCATCAGCACCGGTGTGACAGTCACCGCCAGCAAGGCCGCTGCGGCCATGGCATAGGTCTTGGTAAATGCCAGCGGCGCGAACAGCCGCCCTTCCTGGGCCTGCAGGGTGAACACCGGCAGGAAGGAGACGGTGATGATCAGCAGCGAGAAGAACAGCGCCGGGCCCACCTCCTTGGCCGACAGGCCGATGGCCAGCCAGCGCTCGGGGCTGGTCAGGACGGCGCCTTTGTCGGCCTCCGCGCGTTCCAGGTGCTTGTGGGCGTTCTCGATCATCACGATGGCGCCGTCCACCATGGCGCCGATGGCGATGGCGATGCCGCCCAGGGACATGATGTTGGCCGTCAGGCCCTGGCCGCGCATCACCAGAAAGGCCAACAGCACCCCGATCGGCAGCGTGAGGATGGCCACCAAGGCGGAGCGCACGTGCAGCAAAAAGGCGATACAGATGAGGCTGACGACGATGAACTCCTCAATCAACTTGTCGCGCAGGTTGGCCACCGCCCGCTCGATCAAATTGCCGCGGTCGTAGACCGGCACGATCTCCACGCCCTCGGGCAGCCCCTGTTTGAGTTGCTCGAGCTTGGCCCGGACCGCGTCGATGGTGACCAACGCATCGCCGCCGTAACGCATGATCACCACGCCGCCGGCCACCTCGCCCTCGCCGTTGAGCTCGGCCACGCCGCGGCGCAGTTCGGGCCCAATCTGCACGTGGGCCACGTCGCGCAAGTAGATCGGTGTGCCGTCGTCGTCCACGCCGATGGGCACGACTTCGAGGTCTTCGACGCCCTGGAGATAACCCAGCCCGCGCACCATGTATTCGGTCTCGGCCATCTCCACCAGGCCGCCGCCGACATCGTTGTTGGAGCGCTGGATGGCGGTCTTGATCTTGTTCAGCGGGATGCCGTAGGCGGCCAGGGCGTTGGGATCCACCTCGACCTGATATTGCTTGACGTAGCCGCCCACGGAGGCGACCTCGGCCACGCCCGGCACCGTCTGCAGGGCGTAGCGCATATACCAATCCTGCAGCGAGCGCAGCTCGGCCAGGTCGTGCTTGCCGGTTCGGTCCACCAGCGCGTACTCGTAGACCCAGCCCACGCCGGTAGCGTCCGGCCCCAGGGTCGGGGTGACCCCGCGCGGCAGCTTGCCGCCGACGAAGTTGAGGTATTCCAGCACCCGCGAGCGCGCCCAGTACATGTCGGTGCCGTCCTCGAACAGGACATAGACGAAGGAGAAGCCGAAGAACGAGTAACCGCGCACCACCTTGGCGAAGGGTACCGACAACATCGCGGTAGTCAGCGGGTAGGTCACCTGGTCCTCGACCACCTGCGGCGCCTGGCCGGGGTACTCGGTGAATACAATCACCTGCACGTCGGATAGGTCCGGGATGGCGTCCAGCGGCGTCGTCTTCAGGGCCCAGAGCCCGAGCAGCAGCGCCAGGCCGGCGAGGATCAGCACCAACAGGCGATTCTTCAGGGAGGCGTCGATGATGGCTTGGATCATGACCGGACGCTCAGTGCGAGGAATGTGATTGCTGGACGGGACGCATCTTGTCGGCGGCCTCGCGCAGCTTGGATTCGGAATCGATCAGGAACTGGCTGGAGGTGACGACTTCCTCGCCGGGTTGTACGCCGTCGAGCACCTGCACCAGTCCCTCGGCGCGCAGCCCGAGTTGCACCTCGCGCGGCTCGAACTTGCCGGGCGCGCGCTGTACGAAGACCTGCTCGCGCCGGCCCGAACGGATCACCGCCTGCTCCGGGATGACCACCGCGTCGACCTGGCGGCGCGTGCGGATGGTGACGTCGGCGAACATGTTGGGCTTGAGGGCCAGGTCCCGGTTGTCGAATTCCAGCCGTAGCTTCTGGGTGCGGGTCTTGGGATCAAGATAGGGATAGATGTAGTCCACCTGCCCGGTGAATGTGCGGCCCGGCAGGGCCGCGAGCTTGAGTTCGGCCGGGTCCCCTTGCTGCACCCAGGGGATCTCATGCTCGTAGATGTCGGCGTCGACCCAGATCGTGGACAGCTCCGCGAGCTGGAACAGCTCGGTCTGGGGGCTGATGTATTGGCCGTCACGCACACCCACCTTCACGGCGATGCCGTCGAACGGCGAGTGGATGTGCACATTGCGCTTGGCCTTGCCGCTCTCCTCAAGCTCGCGCAACTGGTGTGCGGGCATGTCCAACAACTGCAAACGCCGGCGCGCGCTGCGCACCAGTTGCTCGGCGCCGCGCCGGATATCTTCGTAAGGGCTGTCCTGCAAGGTCTTCAGGTTCTTGAGCGCCAGCAGATATTCCTCCTGCGTCGCGACCAACTGCGGCGAGTAGATGCTGAGCAGCCGGGTGCCGCGTTTGACCGCGCTACCGGTCTGCCCCACGTACAACTCCTCGATCCAGCCCTCCACCTTGGGGTGCAGGCGGGTCAGATTGTCCTCGTCGTACTCCACCCGGCCGACGGTGAACACGTCGGCCGAGATCTCGCGCCGTTCGGCCTTGGCCGTGCGCACCCCGATGTTTTGCACCATGACCGGGTCGATGGTCACCGTGCCGGCCGGTTCGTCGCCCTTGCCCGCAGCACCATCGGCATAGACGGGGACGTAGTCCATGCCCATGTTGTCCTTGGCGGGCACTGGCGAGGTGACCTCGGGGTTCATGGGATGCCGGTAGTAGAGCGGCTCGCGTCCATCTTCGGCAGTGGCGGCGCCATGCGTGGGCGCGAACGTCTGGCCCAGCCAGAAGCCGCCCCCGCCGATCACGGCAGCCAGAAAAATAAGCGCGATAACGGATTTAGCTTTCATCGATGGCTTCCCGGCCGACGGCGGCGGCCAGCGCCGCCAGGGCCTGTTGGGCGCGGGTGAATGTGCGCCAGTACTGCAGCTCGTGGTTGTAGAGGGTGATCTGGGATTGCGCCAGGTTGAGGAAGTCCACCTTGTTGACCTGGTAGCCGGACAACATGGATGCCACCGTCTGTTGCGCCTGCGGGACGATACCGTCCTTGAACAGCGCGGCCTGTTCACGCGCCTGCCGATAGTCGGCCAGAGCCGCGGCGATTTCCTCCTGCACACGGTTGCGGGTGTCGGTCAGGGCGTACTTTCGCCCTTGCCACTCGGCCGTGCGTTGATCCACCAGCTTGTCCTGCTTGCTGCCGGCGTATAGCGGGACCTCGATACTCAACAGCACGCTGGCGAAGTCCGGCCGCTGTTCGCCGTCGAGATTGCGGCCGTCGCGGAAACCGTAGTTCGCACCTAGCGTGAAGTCCGGGTAGTAGGCCTTTTCGGCCAACTCGCGGGCGGCGCGGGAGCTCTCGATCCGATGCCTCGCTGCCGCCAACAACGGCCGGTTGTCTTCCGCCAGGCTCAGCAGGTTTTCCCTGGGCGGCGGTTCCGGCAGCGCTTTCTGTATGCGCTCAGGTAGGTCTATGAGTGTCTCCTGCGGCCTGGCCAGCAGGGCGTTCAGCCGCGCGGCGGCAGTGTCCCGGGCGCCCTTGAGTTGGATCTCGAGCGCCAACAGCTTGGACAGTTCCACCTGGGCCAGCAGCACGTCCTGCTGCAGGCCCCGGCCGACCTCATACTTGGTTTCGGCGATCTTCACGAATTGGCGTAGCAGTTCCTGATTGCGCGCCACGATTTCCAGGGAGCGATCGAGATAGAACAGCTCCCACCAGCCGACCTTGACGTCCCGGATCAAGCGCAGGCGCGTCTCCTGAACGGAATCCTTCGCGGCCAGCGCCTCGAATTCGGCCGCCTCGCGCCGCAGCGGACGCTTGCCGGGGAAGGGAAAGCTTTGGCTTACGCCGATCTGCAGCTGAGTCATCGGTTCCTGCCCAGTATCGAAGGTATCGACCGGCAGGTTGAGCGCGTTCAGGTTGAGCCGGGGGTCGGGCAGACTGCCGGCCTGGGACGGCACGGCCGCAGCGGCCTCGGCGCGGGTACGCATCTCGGCCAGGCTGGGGTTTTCCTGCACGGCGGTCGCGACGGCATGCTCGATACTTAGTATGGCGCCCGAGGGCTCATCGGCCAAGGTGGATGCGGTAATGAACAGAACGATGATCAATGCAATAAGGCGCATGGGGTTCAACGATGAAAGACCTGCTTGTGCGGATATGCCACGTGGAGAAAAACTTTCGTTTTGAGTCGATCAGGCGAGTTCTTGGTAGGCCAGACTTGTTTCATACAAGGCGCCATCAATTGTGCCGACAGATTTGCGGTCTCCCATTGACATAAATCAAGACGGCCGTTACGGCGGGCATAGCGGTATCTAAAGCCGCGCCCGCCGCAGCCGCAGCGCGTTGGTGATGACCGATACCGACGAAAAGCTCATTGCCGCGGCCGCGAACATTGGCGAGAGCAGGGCGCCTAATATCGGATACAACACCCCCGCGGCTACCGGAACACCCGCGCCGTTATAAATGAACGCAAAGAACAGGTTCTGGCGGATATTGCGCATGGACTGTTCGGAAAGTCGCCGGGCCTTGGCAATGCCGCGCAGGTCGCCTTTGACCAGAGTGATGCGCGCGGACTCCATGGCCACATCCGTACCCGTGCCCATGGCAATACCGACATCGGCCTTAGCCAGCGCGGGTGCGTCGTTGACGCCGTCGCCTGCCATCGCCACTTTGCGGCCTTCGCTTTGCAGTTTCTCTACTAACGCGTGCTTGTCTTCCGGTAACGCGCCCGCATGCACTTCATCGATACCCAATTGTTTGGCAACCGCCTGCGCGGTTTTTTCGTTATCGCCGGTTAGCATAATGATGCGCAAACCCGCGTCATGCAGGATGCGCACGGCCTCGCCGGTGGACTCTTTGATTGGGTCGGCGACCGCTACCAGACCGGCGATTTTGCCGTCCACCGCGGCCAGCATTACGGTTTCGCCCTGGCCTTGACGCTTATCCGCCGATTCAGCGATTTCGCCGGCATCGATGTCGTTATCGGACATCAGCCGGGCGTTGCCGATTAGGACTTTGCGGCCGTCAACCGTGCCTTGCACGCCCTTGCCGGTGATCGAGTCGAAGTCGGTTGCGTCCACGGGTTTAACGCCGCGTTCGACCGCGCCGTCTACAATCGAGCGGGCCAGAGGATGTTCGCTGGCGTTTTCCAATGAGGCAAACAGTTTCAACAACTCGGGCTCGTCAAAACCGTCGGTGGTTTCTACCGCCACTAGTTTCGGTTTGCCTTCGGTCAGGGTGCCGGTTTTGTCCACCAGCAGCACGTCCACTTGCTCCATAAGTTCCAGCGCTTCCGCATCGCGGATCAATACGCCTTCACGCGCGCCGCGGCCGACTCCGACCATTACCGACATCGGTGTAGCCAGACCCAGCGCACAAGGGCAGGCGATGATCAATACTGAAATGGCGGCAACCAACGCGTAGGCCAATGCAGGTGCCGGACCAATCAACGCCCAGACTATAAACGCGACAACGGCAGTGGCTACCACCGCGGGCACGAAGATTCCGGCGACCTTATCCGCCAGCCCTTGGATCGGTGCACGTGATCGCTGGGCCTGAGCCACCATACCGACAATGCGCGCCAGCACGGTGTCGTCGCCCACCTTGCCCGCCTGTATCACGAAGCCGCCGGTTTGGTTAACGGTGCCGCCGGTCACGCTATCACCGGGGTTTTTTTCCTGGGGAATGGGTTCGCCGGTAATCATGGATTCGTCCAGGGTTGAACGGCCCTCCACGATTTCACCGTCTACCGGCACTTTCTCGCCGGGGCGCACGCGCAGCTTATCGCCAGACTTCAAGGCGTCCAGCGAAACGTCTTCTTCCTCGCCATCATCGTTAATGCGATGGGCACTCGGGGGTGCCAGATCAAGCAACGATTTCAGTGCCTGCGAAGTTTGGCCGCGAGCGCGGGCTTCCATGACCTGGCCAAGCAAGATCAGACTGATGATGACGGACGCCGCCTCGAAATAGAGTGGCGCGTGGCCACCTTCACGCTTGAACGCGGCGGGCAACAGGTCCGGCAATAGCAGGGCAAAGATTGAAAAGCCGTAAGCCGCGCCCACGCCCAAGGCGATAAGCGTCCACATGTTGGGGCTGACGTTTTGCAACGATTTCCAGCCGCGCTTGAACGCGAACCCACCGCACCAGAACACCACCGGTGTCGCCAAGGCGAACTGAATCCAGCCGAAAGATGTGCCGAAGAATTCACGGATGCCCACGCCTATTACTTGGCCCGGCAGCATTTCGCCCATGGCCATCGACAAGATCGCAACCGAAAGTGGCACGCTAATCCAAAATCGCCGGGTCATGGCTTTTAGCTCGCGGTCTTCTTCGTCGCCGGAAACCGTCGTCGGTTCCAACGCCATGCCGCACTTGGGGCAGTCACCGGGTTCATCCTGCACGATTTCGGGGTGCATCGGGCAGGTGTATTGCGTGCGGCGTTTGGCCGGACCGGATGCTTCCAAAGCCATGCCACATTTCGGGCAATCGCCGGCGTGATCCTGTTCGATCTCCGGGTGCATGGGGCAGGTGTAAGTCGCGCCGGCCGGCGCGGCTGCTGCTGCGTCGGGATGCAGAAAGCACTCCGGGTTTTCCACGAAGCGATCATGGCAACGCTGACTGCAAAAATAATAGGTCTCGCCACCGTGTTCGTGCGAGCGGGCTTGGGCAGGATCTACGGTCATGCCGCAGACAGGGTCTTTGCCATCCATTTTGCTATCCATCAAAAGTCTCCGTCGGCACTTAATGCCTCGATAATGGGGCAGCCTTTAACTTTGCCGCGCCCCGAACATTGGCTTTCCAATTCGGCGAGGGTGACACGCATCCGCTGCAAGCCGTCTATGCGCTCGTCGATCTCCAAGAGTTTTTCTTTGGCGACGGTCTTGACCTCAGCGCGCTTGCCGCCACCGTCCTGTAGTTGCAGCAGGGTGATAATTTCATCCAGGGTAAAACCTAACTTCTTGGCGCGCTGGATGAAGCGCAATCGGTTGGTGAAATGTTCCGGGTACCGCCGATAACCGCTGGGTGCGCGGGGCGGATCGGGCATGAGTCCACGGCGTTCGTAGAAACGAATGGTTTCGATACCCGTATCTGCGTTTTTGGCGAGTTGGCCGATTGAAATGCTCATACGACAGCCTGCTGTTGGTGTTACCTATCATCTTAATTCTGTACCTTACTACGGAGTCAATAGTACTTTAGAACTCGACCACGGTCCGTCAGTGGAAGCCGAACGGGTATTGGCTACCGGTCAAAGCATCGGTCGACCGCTGACTTACCGACGTCGGCAGGGTTTTTGGACAAGGTAATTTCATCAATGACCTAAGCCACGATAACTTAGGGCGACTTGAGATTTCTTTCGATCAGGCAAAGGACTTCGTGGCGGGACTGAAAAGTCTCACGAAAAGATGCGAAGATCATAAGCTCATCAAAGGCCGTTAACGCATGTCCACACCGGGAGAACCCAAAACCGACCAAGCCAGAGTATGCGGAGCACACTATTAGGAATGTTCAATTAGGAATTGAAAATTCGCTGCGGCTATCTGTCTGTAGTAATTCATCCAATAACGCTCTTGGAAGCTTTGATATAGCGCAATAACCATAATTGCGCCAGTAAAACGCGCTGTTATGGCGCAATCGATACCCGGCAATACTTGATCATTCCCAAATAGGGTATTAAAATACCCGTTATGGGTATGATTATGCCATCCAAAATCAGTCTCGCCGATGCGTTGTTTACGCAGGTGCAACAGCGTGTGCTGGGCGTCTTATTCGGTAATACGCAGCGCAGTTTTTACGCAAACGAAATTATTCGTCTGGCGGGTGTGGGTACGGGCGCGGTGCAGCGCGAACTGCTGCGCTTGTCGTCAGCGGGTGTACTGACGACGATGCGCCAGGGTAATCAAAAGCATTATCAGGCTAATACGCAGTCGCCGATTTACAGTGAATTACATGGCTTGATTGTCAAAACGGTGGGTCTGGCTTTGCCGTTGCGGGACGCCTTGTCGCCATTGACGAGCAATATAGACGCTGCCTTTGTATACGGTTCTATCGCGAAAGGGGAGGACACCGCGAGCAGTGATATCGATCTGATGATCGTAAGTGATTCACTGAGTTATTCCGACGTGTTTGGATGCCTGGAAGAAGCAACAGTCTTGTTGGGACGGACGGTTAACCCAACCGTATATAGCCGGGAGGAGATCAGCAACCGTGTGGCGCAAGATAATGCCTTTATGATGAGAGTGCTGGAACAACCCAAGATTTGGATATTAGGTAATGAGCATGACATCACTACTTGAGAATCTTAGCGGCCCGGGCAAGTCCTTGCGCCAGGAACCGTTTGACCGGCGGGAGTATGACGGGCTCCTGCGCTCCGGGCTGGCTCGGCTGATCGATGCCGGAAAGGCTGATCTATCGCTGGAGAGTCGTTTTGATCTCGCCTATAACGCTGCGCATGCCCTTTGTCTCGCCGCATTGCGGCTGAAGGGTTACCGGGCCAGTCACCGTTACATCGTGTTCCAGGTGTTGCCGCATACGCTCGGCCTTGGTCCAGAAGTCTGGCGTGTGCTGGACAAAGCGCACTACAAACGTAATTTGGGGGAATATGAGGGTATTTTGGATGTCGATGAGCGTTTTGTGAATGATCTGGTTATGGCCGCGCAACATGCGGCCCAAGCAGTACAGAATCAGGCCATTCCGGGCTAATTGTACCGAAACCCGGAGAGCATAAAGCCGTCCAAGCTCGTATCCTTGAATACGCCGAGGGCAGGGGTCGTATGTTTGTTTTGCGGATAAATAAAACGATTTCAATTCGTCATGAAAGACGAAATATATGCCAATAATACTTTCTATTCGTCATATATTGCGATAAGGTATCCTTATAACATGAGGGTTGCCGATGAAGATTGATGGCTTACTGAGCGATGAAACCATTCTGCTGGAACTGGGCGAGCGGCTTGCGCAGCGGCGGCTGAAACTTCAATTGACCCAGGCGGATCTGGCGGAGCAGGCCGGGGTGTCGAAGCGCACCGTGGAGCGAATCGAGGCGGGCGCCACAACGCAGATGTCGACGATGATCCGAATGCTTCGCAGCCTTAAGCTGTTGGATCGATTCGAAGGCCTGGTGCCGGAAGCCGGTCCGCGGCCCATGGATTTGCTGAAACTCAAGGGCAAGGAACGTCAACGAGCCTCTGGTAAGAAGAAGCACTCGGATGACGGGGTTTGGAAATGGGGTGACGAATCGTGAGCACGACGGCTGAAGTCCGGCTGTGGGGGAGCACGATAGGCGCGGTATCGCTGGCGGCTGGCGCTACAACGGCGAGCTTTGAATATGATTCCACATTTGTGGGCAGCGGTGTCGAGCTGGCCCCCATCACCATGCCGTTGTCTGATCAGCTTTATTCGTTCCCGAGCTTGAGCCGGGAAACCTTCCATGGTTTGCCGGGGCTGTTGGCGGATTCGCTACCGGATCGGTTTGGTAATGCGTTGATCGATGCCTGGCTGGCCCGGCAAGGGCGAACCTCCGAGTCGTTTAATGCGGTGGAGCGCCTGTGCTATACCGGCAACCGCGGTATGGGCGCGCTCGAGTTTGCCCCGGCCCAGGGTCCTGCAGCGCGTGGGTCGTCGCCTGTGGAAGTTGAAAAGCTGGTGGCGCTGGCATCGGCGGTGCTGTCCCAGCGTAGTCATCTTCAGGCTCATTTTGATCAGGACAAGGCAGCGGCTCTGAAGGATATTCTGCAAATCGGCACCTCGGCCGGCGGCGCGCGAGCGAAGGCCGTGATCGCGTGGAATCCGGGTGCTAATGAAGTTCGCGCGGGTCAGGTGAAGGCTGGCGAGGGCTTTGAATACTGGTTGATGAAATTTGACGGGGTAAGCGGTAACAAGGATAAGGAGAGAGAGGATCCGCAGGGTTACGGGGCCATCGAGTATGCCTATTTTCATATGGCGACCGCCGCTGGCATCACCATGAGCCAATGCCGCCTGTTCGAGGAAGACGGGCGTCGCCATTTTATGACGAAGCGTTTTGATCGCCTGGATAGTGGCGATAAGCTGCATATGCAATCGTTGGGTGGCATGGCCCATTTTGACTTCAACCAGGCCGGTGCCTACAGCTACGAGCAGGCCATGCAGGTTATGCGAAAACTGGAGTTGCCGATGCGCGCTATTGAAGAACAGTTCCGGCGGATGGTGTTCAATATCATTGCCCGCAACCAGGACGACCACGTGAAGAACATCGCCTTTCTTATGGATAAAACCGGGCAGTGGTCACTTTCACCGGCCTTCGACATAACCTACAGCTATCAGCCCACTGGCCAATGGACGTCCACCCATCAAATGACGCTCAACGGTAAGCAGGACGGGTTTTGCCTGGATGACTTCAAGTGCTGCGCAAAGGCTGTTTCGATGAAGCGAGGCCGAGCCGAAACAATTATTGATGAGGTAAGAGCGGCTGTGAATCGGTGGCGGGACTACGCCGACGAGGCACAGGTGCAGCTTGATCATCGCGAGAAAATACAGAGCAGCTTGCGATTGGAGCCCTTCGCGTGAAACCCGGAGAACATAAAACCGTTCAGGCCCGGGTGCTCGAATACGCTGAGGCCATCGGTTGGACGATTGTGTCGCGCGAGGAAGCTGAACAGAGGCGAGGGGTTGATCTGGATGCGCCGCCTAAGGACCGTGCCAAGAATCGTTCGCTCTTCTTCGATGAGCTGCTAGACGCCAAAGTGCGGGAGTTTAATCCCTGTTATGCCGAGCCTGCGGGCGCTTTGCTTGGCCAATTCCGCCTTCTGCATACCGATATCTACGACAACCGGGAATTCGTCGAGCACCTGCGTAACCGGGGCAAGTTCTTCGATCATGAGGAAAAGCGCGAGCGCGATCTGATCCTGATCGATTACGACCATCCCGCGAACAATATCTTTGAGGTCACCGAAGAGTGGGCCTTCTCCACGTCAGTTGGACGGCCACCGCTTATTCGGTGGCTTGGAGTAGTGTCCCGCTTCGGCGAGCTGGCTGGGATCAGCAGGATAAGCGGCGATTGGTCTTTTTCTGCCGCTTAGCGGCTTGGTTCAACAACTACATCGCCGACCCCGCCCGCAACTGTTCGCTCCGCGCTCTCTCTCTTTGCGGGTCTGCTGATGTGGGGCGTTGGCCGTCAAAGGCGGTTCGGGTTCTTTATATGCTTTTTCCCAAAAATCCAGCGGTGTATCTGTGTGGTCCTGCGCCACGCGGCGGAATTCCAACCTGACCACTCAATCCGCTCGGTCACTACAGGTGCAGGCTTGGTTCCATCGACTGATGCAGAACATCAATGATTTCAATGCAAGCATCACCTTGCCGGTAGTAAATATGGTGTTTTTCAGCCTGAACGCTGTAATAGCCTTGTTTAATTTCTCCGCGGGTCTAATTCCCCGCAGCTTGCTGCGACATGACTGATCGATGCGTAGCGAGTACCAAGGCAATACCCCGCGGCTTGCCGCGGGGTTCTTTATTATCGTTGCGCACGCGGCCCTTGGTAGGGGAAGCAGCGGCTTCGCGCATCCGTTCCCGCAGCATCTTTAAGTATTTCTTTTTTTGCTGCTGCCCGAAATTGTTAAGCGTGTAATGACTGATCTAAATCAGGCTATTCTCTGCCTGTGGTGAAAGAAAATATTTGGCATTATCCAATCAATCGGCTCATAACGGCTTCACCGTCCAGTCCGCGTCCTTGGTCAAGTTCTGCTTCTCCGGCTGCCAGGGTTTTCCTCAACAGGTCAAGCTTGGCTTCTTCTTGCTCTAGCAATCGCATTCCGGCCCTTACGGCTTCACTTGCCGAAGCGTAGCGGCCGGCCTTCACCCGCTCATCAACAAAGTCCGTAAAGTGGTTGCCGAGCGAAACACTTGTATTGCGTCCCATGATCAAATCCTCTGTGTGTAAGCAGCTTCTGCCCAACGTTACCAATACTTGGTAATGGAGACAAGGCTGGCACCCTCGCATAACCATTCCCGCATATCCTCAGCATGTAACTCAACGTGACAATCGCCGTTAGAAAATCTTCTTGGTGGAGGCCGACTACGCGCTCTGTCGCGACATGCTGGCGCAACAGTGCAAAGCCACGCGGCGTATGGGTCTGGTCGTATTGCCTGATGCCGACCCACGTTCATCTCATACTGGACCCTGAAAACGCCAGGGAAGCGCTGATTTAATCTGGGCGTGAGCACCGCGCAGGGAAAAATCGTCCCTTCAAGGCGCGAGTCGCAGGCAATAGCCAGTCTATTGGCAAGATTCGCAACGCCGAAGGGGCGGTTTTTAACCAGCGGGGCCGCGGTCATGATTAGATCAGCGTTTCCCTAGGGCCTTTCGCGGGCGATCGGTGAAACGCACCGGCGTTATAGCGGTTATATCAACGCACGTTTGCGCGTGACGGGGCAGCTGTTCCAGGGCCGCTTTGGCTCAGTGGCTATGGATGAAGACCATCTGATGGCTGCGTTTCGTTACGTCGCGCAGAATCCCGTAAAGGCGGGTTTGGTTGAGCGGGCTGCCGAATGGTGCGGGTCGAGCACACCCGCCCACGCCGCGGGTAAAGACGATGAACTCGTCATCGTCTCACCCCTGCTCGAACGAGTCGATGATGTGACTGCGTTTCTCGACCACGGTCCGTCAGCGCAAGCCGAACGGGTATTGGCTACCGGTCAAAGCATCGGTCGACCGCTGCTGAGCGAGCAAGCGCTCACTGCGCTCGAAGCGCAACTCGGCACCGCCTTAAAGCCGCGTAAAAGGGGTCGGCCCAAACAGCAATCTCCTTCCGGCTCGCAAAGTGACATTTTTGAAGGCAGCTGAATCTTTATTTTTAATAATTGGTGAAATGGCAAGGTGTCACCGTAATTTCCATCGGGCGTTAGCTGCCAGCCTTGCCTACATCGTATAATTGGAGAATGAAACCATCAGTATATGTTGAGTCCTCGGTAATAAGTTATCTCACTGCTCGAACGAGCAGAGACGTAGTAAAAGCTGGACGCCAAGCCGTCACCGGAGAATGGTGGGACAATCATCGACCGCGATTTGATATTTTCGTATCGGTTTTGGTCGAAGAGGAGATATCACAAGGGCATCCTGAAGCCGCAAGGAAACGGTTGGAAGCTATTTCTGAGATAAGCAATTTAGCCATATCCAATGAAGCACGAGAAATAGCAG
Organism: Salinisphaeraceae bacterium; assembly: GCA_041688215.1. Taxonomy (GTDB): domain Bacteria; phylum Pseudomonadota; class Gammaproteobacteria; order Nevskiales; family Salinisphaeraceae; genus JBDNIO01. The sequence goes on from JBDNIO010000060.1 coordinate 18,951, forward strand.
ATACACTTATTCTGTCCGGGGCGGTCCCAAAGAACAGCGAAGTCGATGCATTGCATATAGGCATCGCTGCCGCAGAAGGTACCAGTTATCTACTCACCTGGAATTTCAAACACATTAATAACGCTGAAACCAAGGCGTTAATCTCGAAGGCAAACGAAAACCTTGGATACGAAGCGCCAATGCCTTGCTCCCCGGAAGAACTAGGAGGGTCTCGACAATGAACGATTCTATTGTTGAAGAAATTCGTCAGTACCGTCGCGAATTCGCGGCAAAATATGACCACGATCTAGAGAAAATTTGCAAAGCTCTTAAACAAAAAGAAGCTGAATCTTCTCGGCCAGTAGTGCATCGTGGCCCTCGTTTACTGGCTAAGAAAACTGGCAGCTAACGAACAAGGAAAGATCGCCACTCCCGGCGATCTGATCCGTTGGTTGAACAAGCCCGGTAGTAGACAATTAGGGTCTTGCAATCATACATTCTTCCCGATTTCCTGAACGTCTCGCAGGACATGTGTTAATGCAAGACCCCATTTTCAAAGA
>JBDNIO010000061.1:0-13992 GCA_041688215.1 Salinisphaeraceae bacterium
GAATTAAGCGGCAGTTGCCGCTTGTTCGAACTGCTCAGGAGAGCAGTAGTGCAAAGTAGCATGTAAGCGTATTCGATTGTAAAAGCCTTCGATGAATCGAAACAGCTCAGTGCGCGCGTGTTGCCGGTTCGCGCAAGGCTGCTTCAGCATCAGCTCGTTCTCCAGCGTAGCAAAGAAGCTCTCGGCTACCGCGTTATCCCAGCAATCGCCCTTACGGCTCATGCTTGGTTGCAGGCGATGTTGGGTCATCAAGCGCGTCCAGACTCAGCGTAATGCGGCGCAAGCCCGCACGGGCCAAGTCACGCGCACGGGCGGCGGTCAGTAGGGAGCCGTTGGTGGTCAGGCTAAGTCGTTAATACCCGACACCGCGACCAGATGTTCCAGCAGGTGCTCCAGACCACGACGTAGCAAAGGTTCGCCACCGGTAAGGCGTAGTTTGCTTACCCCAAGCTGGGCGAACAGGCTGGCCAGGCGTTCAATCTCTTCGAAACTCAGCAGGTCCCGCAGGCCACGATCAAGTAAATCAGGCGCCCTGGCTGACATTACCCATCACTATTCGACGGTTACAGATTTCGCCAGATTGCGCGGCTGGTCCACATCGGTGCCCTTGGCAACCGCGACGTGATAAGCCAGCAGTTGCAGCGGTACGGTATAGACCAGTGGCGACTGTAATGGCTCGATATGCTCGGGCATTACAATCACCTCCATACCCTCGGCCGGTTCAATGCCGGTATCCGGGTCGGCCAGCACATAGAGCTTGCCGCCGCGGGCGCGCACTTCCTGCAGATTGGCCTTGAGTTTCGCCAGCAAGCGATTGTTCGGCGCAACCGCCACCACCGGCATATCTGCGTCAACCAGGGCCAACGGACCATGTTTTAACTCCCCTGCGGGGTAGGCTTCCGCATGGATATAGGAGATTTCCTTGAGCTTGAGCGCACCCTCCATGGCCACCGGGAAACTGGGGCCGCGGCCCAGAAACAGGGCATTGTGTTTATCGGCAAAGGCATCCGCCCAGACTTTTATCGCGTCTTCCACCTGCAGCGCGGAATCCACTAAATACGGGACACGCAGCAATTGCTTGATGTAGATTTTTTCCATGGTGGGCGTCATGCTGCGCTTGCGCGCAATTGCCAACCCCAGCATGCTCAAGGCAGCAAGCTGGGTGGTGAAGGCTTTGGTTGACGCCACACCGATTTCCGGCCCGGCGCGGGTCATCAGGCACAGATCCGCTTCGCGCACCAAGGATGATTCCGGCACGTTGCAAATGACCACAGAGCCCAGGTAGCCATTTTTCCTGGCGTAGCGCAGCGCAGCCAGGGTATCGGCAGTTTCACCGGATTGGGAGATGGCTACGAATAACGTACCGGGCGGCACCACGGGATCGCGATAACGATATTCGCTGGCAACTTCAACCGAACAGGGTATCTTGGCGCCCTGCTCCAAGTAATACCGTGCCACCAGACCCGCGTGATAACTGGTGCCGCAGGCCACGATATGCACGTTTTGCACCTGCGCCAGAATCTGCGCAGCATCTGGGCCCAGCATGGTTTCCAGAGCGCGGCCTGAGGTCAAACGCTCGGCCAGGGTATTGGTTATGGCTTGCGGCTGCTCGAAGATTTCCTTGAGCATGTGGTGGCGATAGCCGCCCTTGTCCGCGGCGTCCGCGGAAAGCTGGGATTCCTTGACCGGGCGTTCCACGGTATTGCCGGCAAGATCGAAAATCCGATAGCCGTCGGCATCAATAGCCGCCATGTCGCCCTCTTCCAGATACACAAAGGACCGGGTTACAGGCAATAGCGCGGCGGCATCGGAGGCCACAAAATGTTCGTTAATCCCCACACCCAGCACCAGCGGCGAACCGCTGCGCACGGCCAGCATCTGGCCGGAGTCATCCACGTTGATTGCGGCTATGGCATAGGCGCCTTCCAGTTCCGACACCGTTTGCCGCAGGGCCTGGGCGAAGGTTTCGGCACTGCGCCGGTACAGACGCAGCAAATGCGCGATGACCTCGGTGTCGGTATCCGAAGTGAATACGAAACCCTCGGCCTCCAGCTTTAACCGCAGCGGCTCGTAGTTTTCGATGATGCCGTTGTGCACCACCGCCAACTTTTCTTCCGACAGATGCGGATGCGCATTGGCCTCGGTAACCCCGCCATGGGTAGCCCAGCGCGTATGCGCCACACCGACGGTGCCTTGCAGCGGGTGTTCGTTCAGCCGCTGTTGCAGATCATGAATCTTGCCGACGTTACGCACCCGCCCGAGGCGTTGGTCTTGCAGCACGGCCAGGCCGGCGGAATCATAACCGCGGTATTCCAGCCGCCGCAGGCCTTCCACCAGAACGGGGACCACGTCGCGCTGGGCGACTGCGCCGACTATGCCGCACATGGGAGGGCTCGCTTTGCTGGCGTAAGGCGTGAGGCGTGAGGCGTGAGGCGGGGGAGCCGATACTTACGGTTGGCGGCGTCGATTTGCTCTCGCGGCAAGCACAGACACTTTGTCGATTTGCCCAATACAAAATCGCAGCTTTGCCTTACCGCCTCACGCCTCACACCTTTCGCCTCACGAACATCCGCCTCACGCCTCACGCCTCACGCCTTTCGCCTCACATACTTTCATTTCTTAACCGGCCTCCTCCAACCTTCGACACTGATTTGACGTGCCCGGGTTACGGTTAGTTTCTGTGCGGGTGCGTCCTTGGTTACCGTGGAACCGGCGCCGATGGTCGCGCCCGCACCGATTTCCACCGGCGCCACCAGTTGACAGTCGGAGCCGATAAAGGCGCCGTCGCCGATGATGGTCAAGTGCTTGTTGGCGCCGTCGTAGTTACAGGTAATTACGCCCGCACCTATATTGACGTCCGCGCCCAGACGCGCATCGCCCACATAGCTGAGGTGGTTGATCTTGCTGGCGTCACCCACCTGCACTTTTTTGGTTTCCACGAAATTGCCGATCTTGCAACGATCGCCCAGGTGCGTATCCGGCCGCAGCCTTGCGAACGGGCCAATTTGGCAATGTGCCCCGATGCGGGCATGTTCAATCACCGTATTCGGTAGCACATGGGTACCGTCGCCAATGCTGCAATTGCGCAGGAAACAGTTGGCGCCGATGTGCACGTCGTCGCCCAGGTGCACGTCGCCTTCGAATACTACATTGACGTCGATAACCGTATCCGAACCCGCGCTTAGTTTGCCGCGCAAATCAAAACGCGCCGGGTCGCGCAGGGTAACGCCGGCCGCCATGGCTAGCTCGGCATTTCGGCGTTGCAGTATGCGTTCGGCTGCGGCCAGATCACGCTTGTCGTTAATGCCCTGGACTTCTTCGGGCGAGCCGGCCTGGCCGGCGACTACGCGCGTGCCCTCGTCGGCGGCCAGGGCAACAATATCGGTCAAATAATATTCGCCCTGCACATTTTCGTTATCCAGACGCGCAAGCCAGGCACGCAAACGCCCCGCGGGCGCGCACAGCAACCCGGTATTGACTTCGCGAATATGGCGCTGGTCTGCGCTCGCGTCCTTGTCTTCCACAATACCGGTAACGTGGTTCTGGTCATCGCGCAGAACCCGGCCATAACCGGCAGGGTCCGGCAGGGTTATGGTAAGCAGCGCCAGGGCATTTTCGCCGGCCGCATCCACCAGGCTTTTCAGGGTGGGCTCACCAATCAGCGGCACATCGCCGTATAACACCAGCACTTGGGCGTCGTCGGGTATTTCTCCCATGGCCTGGTCTACGGCGTGGCCGGTACCCAGGCGCTCGGGCTGATGTACCCAGTTGACATCGAGATAGCCCAGGGCGGATTGGACCTGCTCGGCACCGTGCCCATAGACCACATGAATGCGCTGGGGCGATAAGCTCTGCGCGCGTTCAACCACATGTGTAAGCAAGGGGCGGTCACCCAGCGGTTGCAACACCTTGGGCAATTTTGAGCGCATACGCGTGCCCTGGCCGGCGGCCAGAACGACTATATGTAAATCTGCTGACATAGGGGAGCCGTTATCCGCGAAAATCGCGGGCATTGTTGCAGAAAACCGTTTCCAATGCTGAAAATACACAGCCGCTCATGGCGTTCACATGGCGGCTACGCCAATGGCAGAGATAGCTTCCACGAACACCTGTCGCACCGGCACACCGCTGGCAGATAGCGTACGGAACGTATGGGACGTATCGAAAAAAACGCCCAGCGACTGAAACAGAGGATATTAGCGGCTCACGCCTTTAAGCTGTTTCACCGCGTGCAGCCGGGCTGCGGCTTCGGCCAGCTCTGCCTGGGCGCGTTGCATGTCGATCTTGTCACCGGCAGCGGCTACTGCTTCCTCGGCGCGGCGTTTGGCCTCTTCGGCGGCGGCCGCGTCGATGTCTTCAGCGCGACCGGCGTGATCAGACAGTACCGTGACCAGAGAAGGCTGCACTTCGAGAATACCGCCTGAGACGAAGAAACTCTGGACATCGCCGTCCTGGCCCTCGACCCGCAGGGTGCCGGGCTTGAGACGGGTCAGCAGCGGAGCGTGGCGCACCGCAATACCGACCTCGCCCATTTCCGCCGGCGCGTAGACCATCTTCGCCGTGCCGGAAAAGATCTGGCCTTCGGCGGCGACGATATCGACTTTCAACTGGTTGGCTTCGGCCATGATTGTGTATTCCTAAGCGGCCTTCTTCTTGCTCATTTCGTCGCCCTTTTCAACTGCCTCTTCGATACCGCCGACCATGTAGAAGGCCTGTTCGGGCACGTGATCGTATTCACCGTCGACAATGGCGCGGAAGCCCTTGATGGTGTCTTTGAGCGATACATATTTACCAGACGTACCGGTGAATACTTCGGCCACGAAGAAGGGTTGCGACAGGAAGCGCTGGATTTTACGCGCACGGGACACGGCGAGTTTGTCTTCTTCAGATAGCTCGTCCATACCCAGAATGGCAATAATGTCGCGCAGTGCCTTGTAGCGCTGCAGGGTTACCTGCACGTCGCGGGCGCACTGGTAATGTTCCTGGCCAATCACGTTCGGATCGAGCTGACGCGAGGACGAATCCAGCGGATCCACGGCCGGGTAAATACCCAGCTCGGCAATCGAACGCGCCAATACCACGGTGGCGTCCAAGTGAGCGAAGGTGGTTGCGGGCGACGGGTCAGTTAAGTCATCCGCCGGCACGTACACGGCCTGGATGGAGGTAATGGAACCGGTCTTGGTGGAGGTAATACGCTCCTGCAGAATACCCATTTCCTCGGCCAGGGTCGGCTGGTAGCCCACCGCGGACGGCATACGGCCGAGCAGCGCGGATACTTCGGTTCCGGCCAGGGTGTAACGGTAGATGTTATCGACGAAGAACAGCACGTCGCGGCCTTCATCGCGGAAGAATTCGGCCATGGTCAGGCCGGTTAGCGCAACGCGCAGACGGTTGCCGGGCGGTTCGTTCATCTGGCCGTAAACCAGCGCCACCTTGTCGAGTACGTTCGACTCCTTCATCTCGTAATAGAAGTCGTTACCTTCACGCGTGCGCTCGCCTACGCCGGCGAATACCGAATAACCGGAGTGCTCGGCCGCGATGTTGCGGATGAGCTCCATCATGTTCACGGTCTTGCCCACGCCGGCGCCGCCGAACAGGCCGACCTTGCCGCCCTTGGCGAACGGGCACAGCAGGTCAATAACCTTGATGCCGGTTTCCAGCAATTCCTGACCGCCGGCTTGTTCTTCAAACGTGGGTGCGGTGCGGTGAATCGGTGAGCGCTCTTCGGTGCCGATCTTGCCCTGATTGTCGATCGGATGCCCGAGCACGTTCATGATGCGGCCCAGGGTGGCTTCGCCTACGGGCACGGAAATCGGCTTGCCAGTATTTTGTACTTCGGCACCGCGCTTGAGGCCATCGGTTACGCCCATGGCAATACAACGCACCACGCCGTCGCCGATTTGCTGCTGAACTTCCAGCACCAGATCTTCGGATTCGATCATCAGCGCATCGTGAATCCGGGGCAGATCTTCGCGCTCGAATTCCACGTCGACCACTGCGCCGATAATCTGGACAACTTTACCGTTACTCATATGTACTTCCTCGATCCTTCTTTGCTAACCACAAAGGCACAAAGAACACAAAGGTAAAACCCGCAACGCCCTTAGTGGACCTTCGTGTTCTTTGTGTTCTTTGTGGTTAATAAATACTTCCTAAAACCTCGTTACGACACAGCCTGCGCCCCGGCCACGATCTCGGATAATTCCTGAGTAATCGCGGCTTGGCGGGCCTTGTTGTACTGCAATTCCAATTCTTCGATGATCTCGCCGGCGTTGTCGCTGGCGGATTTCATGGCGACCATGCGGGCGGCCATTTCGCAGGCGACGTTTTCGACGACGCCCTGGTAAATTTGTGATTCCACGTAGCGCTGCAGGATGTAATCCAGCAACTCCGCGGCTTCCGGCTCGTAGATGTAGTCCCAGTGCTCGGGCAGCTCTTCGTCTTCGCTTTGCGGAATCGGCAACAACTGCTGGGCTTCCGGGCGCTGCGTCATGGTGTTGACGAATTCGTTGCCCATTAAGTACAGGCGGTCGATTTCGCCGTCGCGGTAGGCATCGAGCATGACCTTGATGGAGCCGATCAGGTCTTCCATTTTGGGCTTGTCGCCCAAGTCCGACACCTCGGCTTCGACATCGCCCAGGCGTTTGAAGAAGGTGATGGCCTTCTTGCCTACGACCGCGATATCCGTCTCGGCACCCTTGTTCTGCCATTCGCGCATTTCGCCCAGCACTTTGCGGAACAGGTTGATATTTAAACCGCCGCATAGGCCGCGATCGGTGGAAATGATGATGAAACCAACCCGTTTTACCTCGCGTTCTTGCATGAACGGATGGTCGTCATTCGGATTGGCATCGCTCAGATGCCCGATGGTGCGGCGAATTTTCTGCGCATAGGGGCGCGCCGCCTCGACGCGCTCCTGCGCCTTGCGCATCTTGGAGGCAGCCACCATTTCCATGGCCTTGGTTATCTTCTGCGTATTTTCTACGCTTCGGATCTTGCCTTTAACTTCTTTTGCGCCTGACATGATTTATCCCGTTACCAGGTATGTGTCTCTTTGAATTCTTTCAAAGCGGCCGTAAGGCCAGACTGAATTTCGTCAGAGTAATCGCCGGATTCGTTAATGGTATCCAGCAGTTTCTGCTGATCGGATTCCATGTACTGGTGCAGCGCAGTTTCGAAGTCGACGATTTTCTTCGTGTCGACGTCTTCGAGAAAACCCTTCTCGGCTGCGTACAGGGACACGGCCATTAGCGCGACGGACAGCGGCGAATACTGGTGCTGCTTCATCAGCTCGGTAACCCGCTCGCCGTGCTCCAACTGCTTACGCGTGGCTTCGTCCAGATCGGAGGCGAACTGCGCGAACGCGGCCAGCTCACGATACTGGGCCAGCGCCAGGCGGATACCGCCGCCGAGCTTCTTAATAATCTTGGTCTGCGCCGAACCACCCACTCGCGACACCGACAAACCGGCGTTTACAGCCGGGCGGATACCGGCGTTGAACATGTCCGATTCCAGGTAAATCTGACCATCGGTAATGGAGATCACGTTGGTCGGCACGAACGCGGATACGTCACCCGCTTGGGTTTCGATGATCGGCAGCGCGGTAAGCGAGCCGGTCTTGCCCTTGACCTTGCCGTCGGTAAGCTTTTCAACGTAATCGGCGTTAATGCGCGAAGCGCGTTCCAGCAAGCGTGAATGCAGGTAGAACACGTCGCCGGGGTAAGCTTCACGACCCGGGGGACGACGCAGCAACAGGGAGATTTGACGGTAGGCTACGGCCTGTTTCGACAAATCGTCATAAATAATCAGCGCGTCTTCGCCTTTATCACGGAAATACTCGCCCATGGCGCAACCGGCGTAAGGGGCGATGTATTGCAGTGCGGGCGGAATCGAAGCGCCGGCGGCCACCACAATGGTATGGTCCATCGCGCCTTCTTCTTCGAGCTTACGCACAACGTTGGCAATCGAGGAGTTCTTCTGCCCGATGGCCACGTAAATGCACTTAATGCCCGTGCCTTTCTGGTTGATGATGGTGTCGATCGCAATCGCGCTTTTACCGGTTTGGCGGTCACCAATAATCAACTCACGCTGGCCGCGGCCGACGGGAATCATGGCGTCGATGGATTTCAAACCGGTTTGTACCGGCTGGTCCACCGATTGGCGCTCAATAACGCCCGGCGCGACTTTTTCAATCGGGGATGTTTGCTTGGCGTCTATATCGCCTTTGCCATCCAGCGGTATGCCCAGCGGGCCAACCACGCGACCGAGCATTTCTTCACCCACCGGCACTTCCAGAATGCGGCCGGTGGTTTTCACCTCGTCGCCTTCGGAAATATGGATGTACTCGCCCATGAGCACAGCGCCCACGGAGTCGCGCTCCAGGTTCAAAGCCAAGCCATAGGTGCCGCCGGGGAATTCCAGCATTTCACCGGACTGGCAATCGGCCAAGCCGTGAATGCGGGCAATACCGTCAGCCAGGCTGACGACGGTGCCAACATTGCGCGCTTCGGTTATGGATTCAAAATCCGAAATCCGTTTTTTAATCAGGTCGGATATTTCGGCACTGTTAAGTTGCATACCTTTTCCTCGGTGTCCTTTTGCGCCGGCGCCGCGTGGCTGGCGTTCAATAATTAAATTAGGGCTTAAATTTAGTGGCTTAGATTAATGGGCTAACGTTTGTTGCATGCGTGCTAAGGACGCACGCAATGAACCGTCGATAACCAGATCGCCCGCGCGCACCACCAACCCGCCGATCAACTCGGCGTCGGTAACACAACTCAGGCTAATCTCGCGCTTCAGACGGTTTTTTAATGACTTGGTAATCTGCTCTTGCTGCGCCTGGCCTAGCTCGACCGCGGAGGTGATTTCCACATCAACACGATCCTCGGCTTTGGCCCGCAGGTCTTCATACTGCGCTGCAATCTCTGAGGCGACTGACAGGCGTTCGTTTTCGGCCAGCAGCTTCACCAGATTCGCGCCGCTGTTGTTCAGGCCCTGGTTATCGCCATGGCCGGCGATTTCGATTATCGCCTGCGCCAGTGTCTCGGTAGCGACATTGGGATTGCCGATCAGCACGGCCACATCTTTATTGCCGACGATGGCCGAGAGATTGGCTAGCGCTTCAGACCATTCGGCCATGTGCCCATTATCCTGAGCCAGCTCGAACAGCGCCTCAGCGTAGGGTCGTGCGATGGTGCGCAACTCCGCCATCAGTGAGCCCCCAAGCTACTCATGCACGACCGCGCCGGAGTCTTTGCGCGCGTCTGGCAAGGAATGAGGAGAGAAGTCTGCTCGCTGAAAACGAATGACGAATGGCGCAGTCCAGATGCGCGCAAAGTCCCGGCCCCGAAGGGGTTTGGCCCAAAAAGTTCGGCTGCCGCGTTGCCCAGCTTGACCGTGGTACCTGCCACAGCGCTACGCTGGCCGCCTTGCATCCAAACTTTTTGGGACACAAACGCGGTTCGCGCATGAGTAGCTTGGAGGCTCATCGTATTTCCGCAATCAGGTTATCGATGATGTCGTTATGCGCGTCAGCATCAATCTCGCGCTTGAGAATCTGCTCGGCGCCCACCACGGCCAACTTGCCAACTTCCTTGCGCAGCTCGTCCTTGGCGTGCGACACGGATTGCTTAATCTCGTCACGCGCAGCCTCGACCAGACGCTCACCCTCGGTACGCGCTTCCTCGCGCGAACGTTCGATGGTGTCGTTGGCCTGCTTGTTGGCATTGTTCAGGATTTCCAGGGCCTGCTCGCGGGTTTCCTTGAGCATGGCCTCGGCTTTGGCGGTGGCTTCGTTAAGTTCACGCGCGCCTTTTTCCGCCGCAGCCAGGCCATCGGCAATCCGCTTCTGGCGGTCGGCCATGGCAGCCACAATCGGCGGCCATATAAACTTCATCGTGACCCAGATGAGGACCCCGAACACGATCATCTGGCCCAGCAGGGTGGCGTTAATGCTCATCCCAAACTCCTAAAAACAGGTTGCGGTGCAAAAACCAGATTTAACCGGCGGCCTGCAGGGCGCTGACAAACGGGTTGGCGAAGGTGAAGAACAGCGCAATACCCACACCGATCATGGCCACCGCGTCCAGCAGGCCGGCGATCAGGAACATGCGACCGGTTAACATCGGCGCCATTTCCGGCTGACGTGCAATACCTTCAAGGAACTTGCCACCCAAAAGGCCAAAGCCTATCGCGGTACCGGCAGCACCCAAGCCAATCAAAAGGCCTACGGCCACAGCGGTTAAAGCAATTACCATTTCCATCTCTACTCTCCTAAAAAATAACGCTTCTTAAACACAACGGAACAATTAAAAATGACGAACTGCGAAACGCCTAATGGCCTTCGGTTTCGTGCGCCATACTCAGATACACAATGGTCAACATCATAAAAATATAAGCCTGCAGGGTGACGATCAGAATATGGAAGATCGCCCAGGCGGAACCCAAAATCAGGTGCGCTGCAAACAGCGGAATCGTCAGCAGCGAGAACCCCGCGTCGAGCGTAAACAGCGCAATCAGAATGAACAGCAGCTCGCCCGCGTACAGGTTGCCAAACAACCGCAACGACAGCGAAATGGGCTTGGCCAACTCTTCCACCAGTTTCAGCGGCACGTTGAACCAGAACATCCACCACGGGAACGGGTGGGTTAAGAACTCTTTAAGATAGCCCCAACCGCCCTTGATCTTGATGGAATAGAAAATGACCATCGCGAATACTGTCAGCGACATGCCGAAGGTGAGGTTCGGGTCGGTGGTTGGCACCACTTTCAAGTAGTCGATACCGATCATTTGGCCCAGCGCAGGCAGCGCATCCACCGGCACCAAATCCATCAGGTTCATAAAGAACACCCAGACGAAAATAGTTAACGCCAACGGCGCGACCAGTCTGCTTTTACCGTGAAATATGTCGCGCACCTGGCTATCGACAAATTCCACCATCATCTCAACAAAGTTCTGGATGCCGCCGGGCTTGCCTGCGGTAGCGCCACGGGTACCGGCCCAGAACAGACCGATAAACAACGCGCCGAGCGCGATCGCGAAACCCAGGCTGTCTACATGCAGCACCCAGAAACCTTCGGCATGGCTGTCGAAGCGCATGCTGGTCAGGTCGAATTTCAGGTTGGTCAGGTGGTGACCGATGTACTGGCTTACGCCCTCGCCCCCACCCTGTTCTTCGCTGGCCATATATTCCGGTATCCTTGGCTGCTAATCGTTGCTGCGCGCTGCTGATTAGCGGTTCAGTTTCAGTGCCAGCCAGTAACAACTCAGGCAGGCGATGTATGTCATAATCAACGGCACAAATTGTTTGCCGAACGTTAAGGCGGCTACCAGAAACAGGGTGGCGGTTAACACCAGCTTTCCCAGTTCTCCGGCTACCAGTGCCCGCCCCATGGCGCGGCTTGATAACTGTGCGCGTTCACTCCATAACCGCAAGGCAAAAAAAAGCCCCGGGGCTATGGCTATGCTCGCGCCAAACAGCGCGGCGTATCCGCTACGCGCGCTGTTTGCTAGCCACCAAATAATGGCGGCTACTAATCCGATGCTGAGTTGCGCGGCAAACAGGGCATAGGCCAGGTCCGCGCCGCGCAATTTGAGTTGCTTCATGGCTATCCCATGGTAATCCCACGGTAATCTATGGGCCTTGCTGTGGCTCGTAAATCCCCGCATGCCTCACTCAGCGGACGCAGACTATAAAGAGCTCGGCTGGTTAGGTCAATTATTTTGGAGGTAATTGTTGCGACGCAGCAACCTGTGTTCGCCGCTAATCAAGGCGTTTGATCAGGTCCTCGAGCAGGCCGCTGTCGCGGTATTCAATAACCACACGACCGCGCCCGCCCTTGCCGGGCTTGATGTTCACGGCCATGCCCAGACGCTCTGCCAGGCCTTGCTCAAGGCGCGTAATCTTTGCGCTTTTGGCCGGTTTTGCCGGCGGCGGCGCGTCTCCGGAATTGGACGCCTTGACCAGACTTTCCGTTTGTCGCACCGACAGCGCGCGCGCAACCACGATGCGCGCTAACGCCACGCGCTTGCCCGCCTCCGCACCCAGCAGCGCCCGGCCATGGCCCATTTCCAGCCTGCCTTGGCGCAAGAAGTCCTGAATTTCTTCGTCCAGCTCGGTTAAACGCAACAGATTGGATACGGACGCGCGTGAACGGCCAATCGCATCGGCACACTGCTGGTGGGTCATTTTGCAATCGCTGATCAAACGCTTGAGCGCAGTGGCCTCTTCCAGCGGATTCAGATCCTCGCGCTGGATGTTTTCGATCAGCGCCACTGCCATGGCGATGGCATCCGGCACATCGCGCACCACCGCGGGTACCACTTCCAGGCCGGCAATTTTGGCCGCGCGCCAGCGGCGTTCGCCGGCGATGATTTCATATTGCTTGCCGACGGAACGCACTACCAGCGGCTGCACGATGCCCTGGGTACGGATGGACTGCGCCAGGGATTCCAGCGCGTCGTCGTCCACGTGCGTGCGCGGCTGGTAACGGCCGGGCGTGAGTACGCCCAAAGCTAGCTCGCGCAACTCTCCGGCATCCGCGGCGCTGGCTGCATCCGGGCTCAGGTCGCCACCGAGCAGCGCATCAAGGCCTCGGCCCAATCCACGTTTTTTAGCTGCCATGTTGATTCTCCGTGAGGCGTGAGGGGTGTAGTGTCGTTTCGTGAGGCGTGAGGCGGAGAAGAAAAAAAGAGGCCTCACGAGCGCGTCTCGGCTTCGTCGCAGAAAAAGCATACGATTCCAAGACGCAGCCAAGAACGTGTCTTACCGCCTCACTCCTCACGCCTCACGTACATCCGCCTTTCGCCTCACGTTATTCCGATTCAAAACTTCCGCCGCTAATGCCTGATAAGCCTGCGCCCCGCTGGCGCTGGCATCGTATTCGATCGCCGGCAGGCCATGGCTGGGCGCTTCGGCCAGACGTACGTTACGCGGGATAATTGTGTCGTAAACTTGCTCGCCAAAATGCGAAACCAGTTGCGACGAAACATCGCCCGACAGGCGATTACGCGGATCGTACATGGTGCGCAAAAGGCCTTCTATTTCCAGATTCGGGTTAATCACCGCGCGCACTTTTTCCACCGTGTCCAGCAAGGCGGACAGCCCTTCCAGCGCATAGTATTCACACTGCATCGGAATCAGGATGCCCTGGCAGGCCGCAAGCGCATTCACGGTAAGCATGGATAACGCCGGCGGACAATCCGCGATGATGTAGTCGAACCGGCTTTGCATATCACGCAGTGCTTCGGTCAAGGCCAGCTCGCCGCCGCGGCGCTGGCGCAAGCCCACTTCGGCAGCCGTCATATCGGCATTTGAGGGCAGCAAGTGAAACGCGCCGTCGCACACCGGCATTATTGCATCGGTAATTTGCCGTTCGCCCAGCAATACATCGCAGCCGGTTAGCTTGAGCGCGGCCTTGTCCACGCCTACGCCCATGCTGGCGTTGCCCTGGGCATCCATATCCACCAGCAACACGCGCTGGCCCGCCTGCGCAAGGCAGGCGGACAGATTCACGCTGGTAGTGGTTTTACCCACGCCCCCTTTTTGGTTCGCGACCGCGATCAGTTTTGCCATAGGCCGCGAATTCTAACCGATGACGGGCATCCAGCGTGATCTTTCATGGAACAACAGTTAACTTATGAACCCACTGCTGTCCCACAAAATTTTGCGCGCTGGAGATCAAACGCTTACCGCATGGGCAGTTCGTAAGAGCACGGCCGATGGAGACATGAAGTTCGGTTATTCCTTGCGTCATTCCGGAAAGTGCGAAGCACTTGTCCGGAATCCAGGCTCTATAAGGTCTCACTGGATTCCGGGTCTTCGCCCGGAATGACCGGTACGAGTTTATGGGACAGCAGTGATTTGATATCAGTACTGTCCCAACCTTCCCCATCCAAAGCCAGATAACTGATTGAATTATAGAATGAATTACGCATTTAATTTCTCCGCGGGTCTAATTCCCCGCAGCTTGCTGCGACATGACTGATCGATGC
>JBDNIO010000062.1:0-5954 GCA_041688215.1 Salinisphaeraceae bacterium
TGGTCTTGGCGTCGAAGCCGGCCAGCTCCAGCACCGGGTAGGCAATGCCCACGGCCAGCGCAAACGCCAGCTTGGTGGCCATGCCCCACAAGCCAAAATACAGACCCGCGCGCTGGTCGCCGCCGGCGGCGGTATCTTCATCAATAACATCGGCCTGAATGGACGCCGGTATCGCCTGATCCACGCCTAAACAGACCCCGGATAACACGCAGATAATGCCAAAGGCGATGAGGTCGCCCTCGCCCAGAAACGGCGCCCACACAAACACCGCAGACGCCCACAACATGGACGCGCACCACAGGCGGTGCTTGCTCCAGGCGCTGCCGAGTTTGAGCCAGAGCGGCAAGCCGCCGACTGCGGAGATGAAATAGATGGCCAGGAATATGCCGCCGGTGGTTTGATCGCCACCGAGGATATGCATTACGAAAAACAGGAATAATGCAGCGGGTAACCCATTCGCCGCGCCATTGAGCAGGTAGGCCAGCAGCAGACGCCGAAACGGCGCATTGTTTGCAATCAGGCGCGCGCCCTCGCGCCAGTTCATGCCACTGCTGTGTTTTTGCCGCGATTCGGGCACACGCCACATGAACAGAAAAATCGCCAGTGGCAGGCTTACCAGAATGAATATCGCGATGGCAGACAGGCCCGCGCCCGCACTACCTGGGCCACCCGTACTCTGCTGCACCAGCGCCGGCAACATGATGGCAACCATGGTGCCGAGTACGAAAAAACCCTCGCGGAATGCGGTAATGCGCGAGCGTTCGTCGTAGTCAGCCGAGAGTTCGGCGCCGAGCGTGGTGTAGGGCAGGTAAATCAGCGTCCAGCCCAGGTAGGCCACCAGGCTCCAGAACAGCAAATACCAGGCGCTGGCGTTTTCCGGCGGCACAAACAGAAACCAGCCGCCGAGCATGAGCACGGGCGTGCCCAGCAACATCCAGGGGCGGCGCCGGCCCAGGCGGGTTTGTGTGTGGTCCGAAGCCCAGCCGATGACGGGATCGGTTACCACATCAAACACGCGGGCAAGGGCCAGAATAATGCCGACCAGGCCAGTCGATAGCGCCGCCATCTCGGAATAAAACGGCGGCAGATAAACCACCATCGGCAAACCCAACGCCGCCAAAGGCAGGCCAAGAATGCCATAAGCAGTCAGCTCACCAAGTGGGCGGCGCGAGTCAGACAGTGGTTTAATCCTTCTTAAGAGTGATCTGCATCAGATTGATACTGCCGGAAGTAAAGCCGGCCTCGCAATAGGCGAGATAATAAAACCACATCCGCAGGAAGCGTTCGTCAAACAGGTTGCGGACTTCCTTACGCACTTTCTGCACGCGTTCAAACCACAGGCGCAGGGTTTGCGCGTAGTGGGAACCGTAAAATTCCGGATTGATTGCGGTCAGCCCCTGCTCGGCGGCGATGCGTTCAAATATTTTCGGTGAAGCCAACATGCCGCCGGGAAAAATGTATTTCTGGATGAAATCCACGCCGTTGCGATACTGCGCAAACATCTCATCTTTAATCGTGATCGCCTGGATCACCGCCAGGCCGCCCGGCACCAATACGTTGCGGATGGTGGCGAAATAGCCGTTCCAGTAGGCCTCGCCCACGGCCTCGTACATTTCTATGGAAACTACGCGATCAAAGATCTGTTTAACATCGCGGTAGTCCTGCAGACGAAAACTGACACGGTCATCCACGCCTGTTTGCATCGCGCGTGTGCGCGCCGCCGCCAGTTGCTCGCTGGACAGGGTAATGCCGGTGACTTTGCAGCCGGTTTTCTCAGCTGCGTAGCAGGCGAAACCGCCCCAGCCACAGCCGATTTCCAGCAGATGATTTTCAGGCGAGAGCTCGAGCCGCTCGATCAGTAAATCGAATTTATGCTGCTGAGCATCGGCCAGCGCCTGTTCGGGATGCGCAAACACGGCGGACGAATAGGCCCAGGTTTGCTCGTCCAGCCACAGGCCGTAGAAATCGTTGCCCAGATCGTAGTGCGCTTCGATATTGCGACGGCTGCCGCGGCGCGTATTGCGGCGCAGCCAATTATGCTGAATCGCCCGCCAGAGTTTGGATACGGCCACCACGCCCGTGACTTGCGGCGTGAGTGCCTTTTCGTTGAGTTGGAACAAGTGCAGCAAAGCGCATAAGTCGGGGGTATCCCACTCGCCAGCCATATAACTTTCTGCAAAGCCGACATCCCCGCCGCGTATCAGGCGCCTGATTACCGCGTCTGAGTAAAGCTTGATGGTCGCGCACGGGCCCGGCTTCGCCCCTTCGAATTCGTAACGGCTACCGTCGGGCAATACTGCTGTGAGGCGGCCGGTATCTACCCTCCGCATTAAACGCAGCGCCAGACGCATGCGCCAATTCAGGCCTGCGCCCGATGAAATTACTGATTCTTGTTCGTGAGCCATATCGTTTATTCGTTATGAAAATTTGTTGTTGTGCTGTTCGGGCTTCGTGAAAAACCGGCCGCCTCGCAGCCATATTTTCAGTGCTTGCCAGTGGATCGCGGCCATTATCTTCATCGTCATTAAAGGTATACGCACAAACAGGGTCAAAAGGTTGCGATCGGTGAGTTCACAGCGTTGTCCGCTAAGCGCTGTAACTACGCGCAACTGCTGATCGGCATCATATAAACGAATGGCTACCGAGAATTTACGGGTCGGTGCAGTAAAGCGAAAACGATACTCGCCGTCGCGCTCGAGCAGCGGCGACACATGGAACAGCTTGGCCTTGGCGTGGGGCTGTTCGTAGTCCATGGGCTCACCGTCTGCGTGCAGCACATAACAATGCTGCTCACCGAAAGTGTTGTGCACCTCGCAGATAATTGCGCGCAGCGACCCATCTGCGTGGTCGCAGTAAAAAATACTGATGGGATTGAATACATAGCCCAGTACGCGCGGCAGGCACAACAGCCGGATGCGGCCACCATCAAGACTTACCGATTGTTGCTGTAACAAAGACTCCGCCCAGGTCCGCAAACTGCTAGCGTCGCGACTTCCGTGGTCCCGGTCATAAAAAGCCAGCAAATTAAAACGGTTATGCGATAGCAATCGGGTTTCGCGGCAATCAGCGTCGATACGATCGACATCCAGCAGCAGATAATAGGCGCGATAGTTGAACTCATACCGCGGCCCGGCCGGACGCCGATGATTGATCCGGCAATCGAATAAACAGGCTGTGGAATCAGCCGCCATCAATGCGCCCAGGGCGGTGCTACGCCCAGCCCTCTAACCACGTTTTCCGCAGCGGCCAGGCCATCCTCATGAAAACCGTAGCCGCACCATGCGCCACAAAACCAGCTGCGGTTTTTGCCCTGAATCGTGTGCATATCGGCCTGTGCGGCCACCGCCGCCTGGTCGAACACCGGATGCGCGTAATCGATTTCAGCGATCCGGTGTGCCGGGCGCGGCTCCTGCAAGGGGTTCAGGCTGACGAAATACTGGCGTTCGCCGGGAATGGATTGCAGGCGATTCATCCAGTAAGTCACCGATACTTTTTGCTCATTCAACACGTCGTTATCAGCCATGTAATTCCACGCAGACCAAACCTTGCGCCGCCGAGGCATAAGCGCGGGATCGCTATGCAGCAGCGCGCGATTACCCTGAAACCCAAATACGCCCAGCAGGCGCTTTTCAGATGCATCCGCGTCGGCGAGTAACGCCAGCGCCTGGTCGGCATGGCAGGCGAAAATAACCTGGTCGAAACGCTGTTCGTCGCCTGTGCCTGTTTGCAAGCCCACACCATCGGCATCGCGGCGTACCTGGGTCACCGGGGTATTCAGATGCACCCGCTCGCCCAGCACGGCCATTATCTTTTGCACATACTGATGGCTGCCGCCGGTTACGGTTTTCCATTGGGGCCGGTCTGCCACGTTCAGCAGGCCGTGGTTATTGAAAAAACGCAGGAAACTGGCCACCGGAAAATCCAGCATCGTGGCGGTGGGCGCGGACCAGATCGCCGCCGCCATCGGCGCCAGATAGCGCCCGCGGAATTCAGCGCCGTAGCGGTTTTCATCCAGATACGCGCCCAGGCTGATGGCCGGCAGGGCATCACGTTCCAGCAAGTCCTTACCCTGGCGATTGAACCGCAGGATGTCTTTAATCATGCGCCAATGGGCCGGCGAAACGAGATTGGAGGTCTGCGCAAACATGGTGAATATGTTATCCCCGGCCCACTCGACTTTACCGTCGGCAATGGACACCCCGAATGACATGTCGCTGTCTTGCGTAGCCACGTCCAACTCACGCAACAAGGCCTTCAGGCGAGGATAATTGGGCTCATTGTAAACAATAAAGCCCGTGTCCACAGGCTGTTCGCCCACCATTAGCGTATTGGTGTGCCCGCCGGCATAGTTGTTGGCTTCAAATACCTGTACGTTGTGTTCACGGTGCAGCATCCACGCGGCACTAAGGCCGGCGATGCCGCTGCCGATGACGGCTATATCCATAACAACAATCCCGAAAGTAGGTTTTTCTGGTAACAAGACATGAGACGGCAGTGTCTCAGCCACGATAGGCGCACCGTATTATGGCACTCGATTAACCGTGGCCGCCCCGTAACCCCTCTGAATGGCCAGAATACGACGCCGTTCGCACAATGGATGCCGGCCGGGTCCGCCTGTGTTTGAATGCGATTGTGAACAACTGAGGAGGATGACCCTACTCATAATCGCAGGCTGGATTTAGTGTAGTGCTCTTTCAAACAGATATTGCCGTATGCAGAACGCCTGTGCGCGCCAAGCACAAGGCACGCTCGCGCCGCCATAGCCACCCTATGGCAAGGGGGCGTAACGCAGTGATTGGTGCGCACAGGCGTTTCCGGGGCCAACTAATTAATAATGGACAAGGCTGCCCGCGCCCGTGGACTGCGTTGCAACGCTTGCCAAGGGGGCGGCCATTGCCTGCGCGCTGCGCCTTGCCACGAACGCGGGCAGTCTTGCTGAATATGACAATATCTGTTTGAAAGAGCACTAATCACCCGCTCAGGCTTGGAGCGCGGCGTATAATTCGCTATTCTGGCGCGTTCTGAAAATCAGGAGTATTGCAGATGACCCAACCCGTAAGAGTCGCGATCACCGGTGGTGCCGGCCAAATCAGTTATTCACTTATCTTCCGTATTGCCGCCGGCGACCTGCTCGGCCCGGATCAGCCGGTCATCCTGCAATTGCTGGAAATCCCGCCCGCCATGGACGCACTCAAGGGCGTGGTGATGGAGATTAACGACTGCGCCTTTCCGCTCGTGCAGGACATTATCGCCACAGACAAACCCGAAGAAGCCTTTGCAGACGCCGACATCGCGCTGCTGGTCGGCGCCCGCCCGCGCGGCAAGGGCATGGAACGCGCGGACTTACTGAAAGCCAACGCGGAAATTTTTTCCGTGCAAGGCAAGGCGCTGAATTCCGCCGCCAAAAAAGACGTAAAAGTACTGGTGGTCGGCAACCCCGCCAACACCAACGCGCTGATCGCATCGGCCAACGCGCCAGACATTGACCCCGGCCAGTTCACCGCCATGACCCGGCTGGATCACAACCGCGCGCTCACGCAACTGGCGCAGAAAACCGGCAAGCACGTGAACGATATCGAAGGCATGGTGATCTGGGGCAACCACAGCGCCACGCAATACCCCGACATCAGCCATTGCCAGGTCGACGGTAAGAATGCGAAAGACCTGGTGGATGACGCCTGGTACAAGGACGACTTCATCCCCACCGTGCAACAGCGCGGCGCAGCGATTATCAACGCCCGTGGCGCGTCTTCCGCCGCATCGGCAGCGTCCGCCGCCATCGACCACGTCCACGACTGGGTCAAGGGCGCCGACGGCATTTTGAGCATGGCAATCCCGAGCGACGGCAGCTACGGCATCGAGCCGGGCATCATTTACTCCTACCCGGTACGCTGCCAGAACGGCGGCTATGAAATCGTGCAGGGCCTGGATATCGACGATTTCTCACGCGAGAA
>JBDNIO010000063.1:0-14178 GCA_041688215.1 Salinisphaeraceae bacterium
TCGCGCATTGTCAGCCCATGGGTTTTATGTTTTCTCTTTTAAATCAATGTCTTGACTTGAAAGTGTAACAGAATTCACCGGGGTTTTCATCCCTTTAAACAGGGTTTTCTTTATTTATTTCAATTGCTTAGCGTTTATGGAGGGGCACTATGTAAGTACTGTAAGTACTTGAAAATGAAGCACACGCGAAACCGCGTTTTGCGTGTGCGCCGCTGAAAAGTCACAGGACTGACTTTTTCAGCAACCCAATAGCCTAGCCGCTGAAACCGAACGCCGCCAGTAACGCCACGCCCAGTACCACGCGGTAAATTACAAACGGCATCAGCCCCATTTTTTGTAGCATTTGCAGGAAGAAGTGGATGGCGAGCACCGCACTCACCAGTGCCAGCAAGGCAGCCAGTGCCAGGTCGAGCCAGGCCGTGGCAATGCCATCGGTAACGATTACACTGCATTCATAAGTGATCGCTGCCAGCGTAATCGGAATCGCGAGAAAGAACGACAGACGTGCCGCTGCAGTGCGCGTCAGGCCCAGAAACAGGCCGGCCATTATGGTCATGCCCGAGCGCGACGAGCCGGGGATCAGGGCCACCGCCTGGGCCAGGCCAATCAGCAGATAATCCAGGCGTCCCAGATCGGCCTCGTCCCGGCGCTGGCGGGCGCGCCAGTCTGCCAGCCCCAGCAGCAAGCCAAAGCCGATGCTGGTCAGTGCAATCACCCAGGGCAAACGCAGTTGGGCCTCGCCCAAGGAACCCAGCAACAGGCCAAACAACACCGCCGGGAGTGTCGCCAGGATTATGCCCCAGGCCAGACGCGCATCTGTATTTAATCCTGCACCGCGCAAACTGCCCCACCAGGCGCCGGCCATGGCGCGTACTTCCGTGTGGAAATACCCGATTACGGCCACTAAGGTGCCAAGATGTACGGCTAGATCAAACCCCAGCCCCTGATCTGCCCAACCCAGAATATGCGGCACCAGAATAAGATGCGCCGAACTCGAAATCGGCAGGAATTCGGTTACGCCTTGAATTAGCGCAAGTAATGCGATTTGATACCAATCCATTGGGCTATGACAGTCGCGGGTTGGAGGAAGGCGAAGGCTGCGATACGTTTTCCGTGCAGCCGCGAGTTACCAGGCAATGGCAAGCTGCGGATGATACCGCAATAACCGTTATTATTTAGTGATTATGACCAGCCCAGGCAAACATCCCATCCTCATAACCGGTGCAGGCCGGCGCATTGGCGCGCATATCGCCAGGCGGCTGCTGGAAAACGGGCAGCCGGTGCTGGCGCACTACCGCACTAAAACGGACGAATTATCCGCACTCGAAAAGCTGGGTGCGGATACGCTTGCCGCTGACTTTGCCGACGCGGCCGGCGTTTCTGCCTTCGCCCGGGCGGTACGTCAGCGCCACCCACAGCTGCGCGCAATAATTCACAACGCGTCCAGCTATGGGCCGACGGTTACCGGTTCACAACCGGCGGCGCAACAGTTTCTGGAGTTTTTCAATATCCATATGCTTACCCCGTTTCTGCTCAACCGCGAGCTCGCGCCCTGCCTGCAGGCCGGCGGGGAGTCGGCGACGGATATAATCCACATTACCGACATATATGCGGACAATCCGGTACCGGATTACGATATCTACTGCGCCACCAAGGCGGGCTTGCAGAATCTGGCATTGAGCGCGGCCAAGCAACTGGCGCCGAAAGTAAAAGTCAATGTTATTCAGCCCGGGCCGATAGCCTTTCCAAAGTGGCACGATGCGGCGCAAACGCATAATATTTTACAGCAGACGCCGCTTGCGCGTGCGGGTGGTGCAGAGGTTATTTATCAGGCAGTGCGCAGTATTCTGGATAACGACTTTATGACGGGTGCAATCGTGAGCGTAGATGGGGGCCGTCGCTGGAACTAGTGTAGTGCGTTGGAATTAACGCTACTTAAGCGGCGATGAGCCCGAGAACCTGTCATTGCGAAGCGCGGCAATCTAGTGCCGGAGTCGTTGCAAGTTATGCGGCTCGCCACTGGATTGCCGCGTCAGCCCCGTTACACGGGGCTTCCTCGCAATGACGACTTTTCGTTTTTTCTTGGCTGTATAAGGTCTAAACAGAATGACGCACTCCACTAGTGCTCTTTCAAGGTGATATTGTCGTATTCAGCACCCCGAATAATCTTTTCAGGGCCCACGTCTCGCTGCGCTCGGCTCGCGTTGCTCGGGCGAAGGCGCAGCGCGCAGGCAATGGCCCCACCCTTGGCAAGCGCTGCAACGCAGTCCATGGACGCGGGCAGCCTTGCCCTTTGTTTTATGTCTTGGCCACGGGAGCGCCTGTGTCACAGCTTTCGTGCCGCCATGACGCCGGTGGATTTCGAGATTGAAATCAAGTTGTTGAGCTACAAGTTGTTTGAGCGTTCTGTTCTGGGCGAACTCGGGGCAACCTACCGGCAACTTCTGGATTTTTTGAAACAACATGAAGTCGAGCCCAAACGCCAGTCCACGCCCCACAAAACAGGCCAGGCGGCGGGCGCGGCTGCCACGAACCGCCACGGTCGCGGCGCCCGATGGTCCGAGCGTTTACAGGAATTGCGGCGTGAAGTAACGCCTGAAAACCACTTTGGCAGCAACGAAGTAATGCACCTGCTGGAAAGTTTGCATGAGCAGGTCGACATCAACCGGCAAGCCCATGAATATGCGTCAGGCGAGCTGATAGAAACGCTGCTCGACCTGTTGCGCAGCGGGCAAACCGATAGCACACCGCGCAGCCTGCCCCGCAAACAACGCCAGCTGATTGGCATGGTCACCGCGATGTTCAACCACATTTATGCCGAAAGTGACTTAAACCCTGCCAGCCGGCAACTGTTGTCGCGGGCCCGTGTGCCGGTTATGAAAACTGCGTTGATTGATCCCGCTTTTTTCCGCGCTGCCAATCACCCCGCGCGCCGCCTGGTAAACGAAATTGCCACCTTAGGCGCGATTGCCCCAGCCGAAGATGCCCCGCTGTATACCGAGGCCGCAACACTAATGGACCGGCTGGTTAGCGAATTCGAGCGTGATCCGGGTGTACTCGAGACAGTAGCAGATGAGCTGCAGACCCTGGGCATAAGGTTTGTTAAATCACGCGAAGCCGGCTTTCAGCGTCCGGCCTTGCTGGAACGCGCCAAACGCGTCGCCTTACTGGAAATCCGACAACAGGCACTCGGCCGGCGCATACCGGAATCCATGCGCCCCTTCCTGCTAAAGGCCTGGGGCCCGCTTATGGCCTATCGCTACATCAAGCATGGTCTCGACAGCAGCCCCTGGCGCCATTCTGGCGAAATCCTGACGCGATTGCTGGATGCGGTAGCGCCGCCTGATGCGGAGACTGACCGCGAAACTCTGGCGCAGGAACATACTGCGCTGCTTACCCAGGTGCGCAAGCACTTGCGCGAGCTCTCCATGGGGCGCGCCAGAATCGCGCAATTGACGGAGAGCCTGGAAGCTACCTTCGCCGGCGTGCTTTCAAGCGAGACCCAACTGCACGCCGATGACGACGAAGAGTTGCTCGCACACCTGGCCGCCTGGGCGCCGGCAGATGAAACCGTGTTTGACGACGAGGGCGACCACGACGCAACCAGCGCGGCCTTTGCCAGCGTCCTGACCGAATCCAACCTGCCTGAACAGGAGCAATCGCCACCGACGCCCACCCCCGCGGACGAGCCCAGCCCGTTGCCCGCCGAGGATGTCGCGAACCTGGTGCAAGCGGTGTGCGTGCCCGGCACCTGGTTTCAGCTATATACCGGCACCCCGCGCATGCGCTGGTTGCGCTTTCGGGAATTCGACGAGGCCACACAGTCGGTGCGCTTTGCCAATCGGGAAAACGATATAGCCTATGAACCCAGTGCGGTGGAATTTACCCAGGATCTGCGCGCCGGACGCTCACAACCTAATTTACGAGCGTGATGAATTCGAGCACAAACTCGAGCAGATTATCGGCATGCAGGCACGAACCTCCGGTTCGGATTAACGTCCGCTCAGCGCTGTAGCTCGACCAGAAACCGTCCTTATTCATGTCTGGTTAAGCCTGCTCTGGTACATTACCGACTCACTATCCACCGATTTAGGCAGAGATAAATGCGTAATTTATTGATTATATTAACTATTTCATTCGCGGCCTTAGCCGCAGCCTGCTCGGACGATGATACTGCTCCGGCGGCACCGGCCCAGAATTCATCGGACCAGAGTTCATCTAGCCAGGGTTCGCAAGACTCCAGCAGTCTGAGCATTAACGACGACGGCTTCAGCTATGAAGAAAAATCCGGTGGCAACAGCACCTCCATCGACATCGGCGACAACGACAAAAATAACAAATAAGGCCGTCATCGTTCGTTCTATTTGCTGAACATGCCGCAAACCCAGGCGGCATACCTGTATAAACGCATTACAGCCAGCGCCCTCGGGCGCTGGCTGTATCGTTATCGACGGTTGTTGCCGCTGGCCAGTTTTGTGGCCGGCGTCGGCAGTTTTTTTATGGTTGAACGTCAGGCGCAACTGGCCAAATGGCTGGCAGCGATGCTGCTACTTGGCTAGGTCTGGTTGCTGGCCGAGGGCCTGATCGGGCGCTGGCTTAGCCGCTTTGTGGATATCCGCATGTCCGAGGGCGCGGCGCGGCTGGGAGCGCAGGCGCTGCATCAGGAAACGCTGTTCTTCGTGCTGCCGTTTCTGCTGGTCACCACTACCTGGGCCAGTGGCCAGGTTACCTATACCGGCAGCGTTATTCTGGCCGCGATCGCCTCCCCCATCGACCCGATTTATATCGGCCAGATCGCAAAACGTCGCTAGCTGTTTCTGGGCTTTCACGCCTTCACCATGTTTGCTGTGTTACTGGTGACGCTGCCGATCATGCTGCACCTGACCACCGGGCAAAGCCTGGGCTGGGCCGCCGCCGGCATGGCGATTTTTTGCACTGCCGAGTCTGGGTCAGGCGATTACGGTACAGCGTTGCTGGCGCTGGTTTTTACTCAGCGGCCTGGTTGTGTTGCTGGGGGTAACGGCCTGGACGACACGCGCCTGGATTCCACCGGCCACCTTGCGCGTTAGCGAAGGCACGATCACCACCATGGTTAATGCGGCGCAACGCGAGCCGGATTCGGAACTTATCCGCATTGCAGCGTCGCGCTTAAATGAGCACGGCTTATACGCCTTCACCGCCATCAAGGCGCCGCGCGGGCTGAACCCACCCATCCTGCATGTGTGGTCACACAACGGCGAAGTGGTTGATCGCATTCCGCTGGCGATTATTGGCGGCCGCGAGGAAGGTTACCGCGCCTGGAGCCACAAGGAATTTTTCCCCGAAAAACCGCAGGGCGACTGGCGCGTTTCGGTTATGACCGCCGACGGGCAGCTTATAGGCGTGATTCGTTTCGACGTCTTATAATTTATAGTGGTTAACGCTCATTCAGGTGCCGCATAAAGCCGCGTCAGCTTCGAATGCCCGCAGCCAGTTACAAGTGAATACCGGATTATTTGTTTTCATCGGCTTGCAATTACGAACACAGAGGCGCCCTTGCGCGCCAGGGACTTGGCGATTTCGGTTTTCCCGACTCCGGCCGGGCCTTCCACCAACAACGGTTTCTGTAACTCGGCGGCCAGATAAACCGCCATGTGGATTTCGTCGTCGGCCACATAATCTTGCGCGCCGAGTTGGCTTTGCACCGTTTCCAGGGTCGGCTTGGTGGTCACTGCGACTACATCCGCTTTTCAGTGGTTTCCCAAAGCTGTTTAGCCAGGGCCATATCGCGACCGGCGGCGGAGCTGGATGCGATTTTGCGATTGGTAAAATATTCGCCGTTGAATTTGGCGGCTTCCGGGGCATTTGCCAGCCACACGGCGGTGTCCGCGCCCTGTTCGGATGTAACCAGAAACTTCATGATGATGGCGCGCAGTGGGCCAGGCAGTTCCCGCCAGATGCCGGTGGCAACCGCGCCGGGGTGGAACGCGTTGACGACCACATTGCTGCCTTCCAGCCGGCGCGCCAGTTCGCGCGTAAACAATAGATTGGCCAATTTGGCCTGGGCGTAACCGGCAAAGGCGAGTAGATGTTTCGAGGGGTTATCAAAACTTTCCGGCTTTAATTTCCCGAGCTTATGGGCCACCGAGCCGGTGACCACAATGCGGCCCTGGTCGGCGGCCTTGACCGCGTCCAGCAGCTTGTTGGTGAGTCGGAAATGGCCGAAATGCATGATGCCGATCATGGCTTCCAGGCCGTTGTCGAGTTTGCGCAGGCCGTTGGTGTAAAGCCCTGCGTTGAGGATGAGCACGTCGATTACCGGCATGCGCTGCAGCAATTCGCTGGCGAAGCTGTCGATGGCGCCAAAGTCGGCCAGGTTCAGGGCCATGGCCTCGATTTGTGCGTCCGCGTTTTCAGCCTTGATTTCGTCGGCTGCGGCCTGCGATTTCGATACATCGGTGGAGGCAATGATGATGCGGTCGCCGTTGGCTGCCAGCGCCCGGGCCATTTCCTTACCAATGCCGCTGTTACCGCCGGTGATTAATACGTTTCTGCTCATAGGGAATTCTCGGTGGTTGCAAGTTGGTCAAACAGGCCATCATTAGCCAGGGCCAGAACGACCGCGCCGGCCATGGCCCGTTCGCGCCAGTTTTGTGTCTGTTGCAGACCCATGCGTTGCAGATAAGGTTGTGCTGCGGCGGGAATTTTCAACAGGCGACCGGCGTGGGCCAGCGCCGTTTTGGCTTTTTGGGCGGTGGACAGGGCGTTTAGCGCACGTAGTGCGCGGCCGAGTACGATTTCCTCGTCGGTGAAGTCGCTGCCAAAGGGAAAAGTCGGAAACAGCTTGTTTTGCTGGTGCTTGTTCAGCAGTTGGCGTATCCGTTCCGGCGTGTTGTTGCGTGCCTGTGCGGGGATTTCATAGTCGGGTGATAACTTGCCGCCCTTGATGGCCTGTTCGCACAGTTCGGATTGAAAGCGGCTGTCGGCGATCTCAATCATCGCGGCGACCACATGCGCGTCGGTCTTACCGCGCAGGTCCGCGATGCCGTATTCGCTGATGACGATATCGCGCAGGTGTCGGGGGATGGTGGTGTGGCCGTAGTGCCAGACGATGTTTGACTCTAGCCCGGCTCCCGCACCGCGCGTGGCGCGCACGCACAGAATCGAACGTGCGCCCTCCAGCGCGTGCGCTTGCGACACAAAGTTATATTGCCCGCCCACGCCGGAAAGCACTTGTCCGGATTCCAGGCCGTCGGAGGCGACAGAACCCATCAGCGTGGCCTTGAGCGCGGTATTTATAAAGCGTGCGTCCCGGCGTTGCACGCGCCGTAGGGCCTCGCCGCCGTACAACTGATTGATCTGATTGACGCCGGTCATGCAGATTTGCTCGCGCAGGTCTTCAGGCATATCGCGCAGTGACTGGTAGAACGATTGCGGGCCTAAAAAGAAACCGCCGTGGACCAATGTGGGATTGCGCAATTGCTCGCCCAGACAGTGCGCGCAGACTTCCTGCAGGTTGGCGGGCTCGCTCAGGTCTGCGCTCAGATGGGGAATGTCGGCGCCCTGTATTTCGCCCGCATGCCAGCTTATTCCTTTGCGGAAAACGCCGCAGTCCACCAGAAATTCAACGTCTTCGGCGCGTAGCTGGCGCGGTATGGCTTGCGCGTCCAATAGCGCCTGCAGGGTTTGCAGCGTAACTTTCTCATCTATCGCGCCGTTGTCCAGCAGCCGCTGTATTTCGACGTGATCGTAAACCCGGCGCTTCAAAACCCCGCCGCGTTGTAATTGCAGATAGGCGTCCACCAGCATTTCGGTGCAGCCGTACAGGCCCTGCTCGAATGGCGCCAGGCCGCCTTCGTCGCGGATTAAATCGGGATAACGCTCGGCAATCGGGGCGGTAATTTCGCGATAGACGGCGTTGTCCTGTTCACGCAGATTGGCGCTGTAGGCAATCGCGTCGGACAAGGCGCCAATACCGATTTGCAGTGTGCCGCCGTCTTTTAACAAGGTGCTCGCGTGTAGGCCGATGCTGTAATCGGCGTTGCTGATGGCCATGGCGGGCGCGCCGAACGGGCGGAAGTCGCTATTGAGTACCGCATCAAATTCACTGGCGGGAATTTCGGCGTCGCGCCCCATATACGGCATTTGCGTATTGGCCTGACCGACGAAGGCAATTTTTTTGCCGCGTTCGCGCATCTTGCGAGTATGGGGCAGCAATTCCAGGGTAACGTCGGGATTGCTGCTCAGGCTGTAATGCCCGCCCCCGGGATGCGGAGCGACCATCTGCATCAGTACATTCACCCCGGCGCCGAGCAGGTCGCGCGCTACGTGGGTGTAATTGGTGTTGCGGTAGTGGCGCTGGGCGTGGCCGCGGCCGAGCATGGCGCCGGGCTGGAAAAAGAACTCGGAGATCTGGATGTTGGCCGGCACGTGGTCGGCCTGCATGTCGGCGACGTAGTCCAGGTCCGGGTAATCGCCGAAAATGCGTTCGCTTAACGGTTCCACCAGGCGCCGCTCCAGTTCGCTGGCGGCGCGCGGGGTTTGCAGGCTGAGCGCGGTCAGGATGGTCAGGTCGATACTCGCATCCTCTTTGGCGCGACGATACACGGCGTTAAGCAAATCGTTGGGTTTGCCCATGCCGAGCGGGGCGCCGACGACCAGCGTTTTGCCGATTGTGTCGAGCAGCCAGTCTATGCAGGTCTTGGCGTCGTCGAATTTTCGGGGATCGGTCATGGCGTCAGGTGGCCTGTGCAAATTCCAGGCCCTGATAATAGGCCTGCAGAAGACGATGTTGCCGGGCACTGGAATCGACTGCCATCAGGTCAAAGCGCAGCGCCGCGCACGGCGGCCGCCGCTCGAATTGCCAGTTCAGGTGCTTGCGCGCAATGCGCACGCCGTCGCGCTCGCCGTAAAAGCCATACAGTTGTTCCACATGGCCAAGAATAATCTCGCGCTCCTGTTGCAGGGATGGCGGCGGCAAGTGCCTGCCGGTGCGCAGGTAGTGGTTTATTTCGGCGAACAGCCAGGGTGTGCGGCAGGCGGCGCGCCCGATCATCAGGCCATCCACGCCGGTAGCTTCCAGCACGCGCCGCACCGTTTGCGGTGTGTCGATATCACCATTCGCGATTACCGGAATGGTCACGGCCTGTTTTATATCGCGCACGGTATCGTGTTCAGCATGGCCGTTGAAAAGCTGTTCGCGGGTACGGCCATGCACACTGATCGCGGCGATGCCGCTGGCCTGGGCAAGCTGCGCAATACGCACGCCGTTGCGCCTCATCTCATCAACCCCGGTACGGATTTTCAGCGTTACCGGCACGCTGACCGCAGCCACGGGTTCGTCCAGGATGCGCTTGACCATATCCTCGTTGGCCAAAAGCGCCGAACCGGCCGCCTTGCGACAGACTTTTTTCGCCGGGCAGCCCATGTTGATGTCGATAATGTCGGCGCCGCGGTCTACGTTATAGCGCGCCGCTTCGGCCATCATGGCAGGCTCACCCCCGGCAATTTGCACCACGCGCGGGCCGGGTTCGCCGCTATGGTCGAGCCGGCGTTGGCTTTTGCGTGTGCCGCGCAGGCGGGGGTTGGTCGTCACCATTTCCGACACCACCATGGCCGCACCCTGGGCGCGGCATAATTGCCGAAAAGGGCGATCCGTAACCCCCGCCATCGGGGCGGCCACCAGCGGATTGGAAAACGGATAAGGGCCGATGCGCAACATGGCGCACAGTTTAAGGCGCGATTGCCGCTGCGACCAGCATCCGTGCATTATGTTATTTTGCAGGCACAATCACAGGGAGTACCTGAATGCAAACAACACCCGGCCTAATCCGTATTACAGCGGTATTGATACTCACCGTCCTGGTATCCGCCTGCGGCGACGACGCCCAGCAGCGTTATGACCGCGCGACCGAGGCACTCAAGGAAGCGCGCGAACAACGCAGCGAAGCGCAAAACGCGGTGCAGGAAAAAGAAAATGAACTCAAGGAATATCAAGACAAACTGGATGAAGCTGAAGAGCGTCTGGAAGAAGCCCGCCAGCAACTGCAAGCCGCCGAAGCCAAGGTAAACGCCAGCGTAAATGACGAAGTCCTGTTCCGCACCCTGCAACGCAAGATGCTCGATGAAGACAAGTTTGGCGAGGCCGCCATTGCCGTGGGCGTCTCCGACCGCGTAGTGACACTAACCGGCACCGTGCCGGATCAGGCCACACGCAAGGACGCAATCAAAACGGCGGAAAATCAATCCGGTGTGCAGGAAGTGGTCGATTTTCTGGAGATCGAAAACAAGCCTGCTGAGAAGAAATCGCCGAAGCAAGAATAAATCCTGATCCGGCTACGTCGATGGTGCCCGGAGCTTGTGCGCAAGCTCCGGGCCAGGTTTGCGGTCTAATTTGTTGTATCCCAAAACGGAATAAAAGTTGTGCCGGATATCCTGGCCAACGCTGGCGGCGTAACCGTAAGTTATTTCGAATGGGTGCAAAACCGCCAAGCCTGGTACTGGGACGCAGACACCGTGAAAGAGCGCCTGGAAAAACGCATGGTTGCGGCTACCGAAGAGCTCTTTGACCTGTCTGAAGACAAGGATATTCCCTACCGCACCGCGGCTTACATCATAGCCTTACAACGCCTGGAAGCCTCGGCCCAGGCGCGCGGTACGGCGGAATTTTTCCGCGGAGATGCCGGCGCGTAGTTTTTTGGTTTAGTATTAGGCGCAAGGGACCGGCACGCTAACTTCGAGGTAGTTCGATGCACAACCGTAAATCATGCTTGCGTAAGTTTGCGCCCATGGCTGCTCTTCTTGCAGTGTTTTTTGCTCCACTAGCCATAGCTGACGAGCCAGCGGCTGGCATCAAGCCCGATATTGATCAGGGCAAACTCGACGGTAATTTCGAGGCCGGCACCAGCGGCTCAAATGGCCCGCCGGGCACGGCCGGTTCAGACGGCGATTTCGGCAGTCGCGACGGCTCGGCTTCCGCGCGGGATTAGTCTAGTGCGTTGGAATTAACGATACTTAAGCGCTCGATGAGTCCGAAAACCTGTCATTGCGAGCGAAGCGCGGCAATCCAGTGCCGGAGTCGTTGCGAGTTATACGGCTTCCCACTGGATTGCCGCGTCAGCCCCGCTTCACGGGGTTCACTACATTCAACTCGCTACACTCGCTTGCAATGACGCCTTTTCACTTTTTTCATGGTTGTATAAGGTCCAAACTACACTAGCTGTTGGCGCCTACCTTGGGTACTTCCTTTTGAAACTTGCGAATTCGCCAGGCGCATATCAGCTCGTTTTTGAAATGACCGATAAGCCCACCGAGGGCGCTGAATGCCAGATTGGGTTCCTTGCCGGCACCAATTCGCAGTAGCTGAATGTAGTACCAGCCCATGTGCCCGAATACATTCAGCAGCTTGATGCTGAAGGAATTGGAATCCCAGCCGAAGCGTCCCGACCCGATTTTAAGGTCCAGTTCGTGGCGCGGGGCCATATCCGTGGTGCCTTCAAACAAGCGGCGTGGGAAGTCGGTTTCCGTGCAGAGCGGACGCGCCAGGCCGATTACGTCGCAGTCGTTGCTTTGCAGCGCGCTATGCATGACTTCGCGGCTACGAAAGCCTCCGGTAACCATCAGCGGCATGTCTACTACCTTGCGGATGTCGCGCGCGTATTCCAGGAAATAGGCTTCGCGGTTGCGCGTGCTTTCCTTCTTGTCGGGGTCGGCGTGCTCTTCGCGGCCGCTGCCGCCCACCAGCGTCGGTTGTTCGTAGCTACCGCCGGAGATTTCCAGCAGGTCCAGGCCTTCATCATTCAACCATTTGGCCACCTGCAGGCTTTCTTCATGGCTGAAGCCGCCTTTCTGGAAGTCAGCAGAATTGAGTTTTACCCCAATCGGAAATTCCGGGCCGACCGCCGCACGCGTCGCACGAATGGCTTCGAGCAGAAAGCGCGCGCGATTTTCCAGGCTGCCACCCCACTGGTCGGTACGTTGATTGACCACGGGTGACAGGAATGAACTGAGCAGATAGCCGTGCGCCGCGTGTAGTTGTACGCCGGTGAATCCGGTTTCCTTGGCCACACTCGCCGCAAACGCAAAACGTTTGATGAAATCCTTGATCTCATTGGTCGTCATGGCCTTCGGGGTTGCGTAGGCGCCGAGCAATTTAAGCTTGACCGGCGAGGGCGCCAGCGGTTTGGTGGTGACGTACATCGGCGATTGCCGGCCCGCGTGCGCCAGCTGCATCCACAAGTGATTGCCGTTGGCGGTACCGGCTTTGGCCCAGGCGCGCAACTGTTCCTTGCCCTCGTCGCTGTCGATGGCGACGTTGCCCGGGCGTTCCAGAATGCGCCGGTCGATCTGCACGTTGCCGGTGATTAATAACCCGGAACCGCCCTCCGACCATTTGCGGTACAGGCGTTGGTGGCCTTCGGTGGCGCGCAGGCGTTCATCGGCCAGGCCTTCGGTCATGGCGGATTTGCCGATGCGGTTGGGAAGCACCGCACCGCAGGGCAGCTTCAGGGGTTGCTGTAACAGGTCGCTCACGATGAGTCCGTCGTCGGTGTGTTTGGCGACTATATTACATGGGAAGGCGCGCCCTTTGCGCTACACGTCCGGGTGGTTGCTATTACGTTTTTACAGGTGCGCCAGCGGGTCTTTTTCGCCGCCAGCGGCGGTATAGATGGCGTGGCTGGCGTGCTCCGAAGGCTCCCACAAGGCCATGGCCTTGTGGATTTGCTCGGCACTGATAGCCGAGCCACCCTGGGTGGCGCACTCTACATACGAGGTTTCGGTAACGCGTATCAACGCGCGGGTATTGCCATGCCAGGGGCAGGCTTTTATTGCTTCCCAGGCTTCGTCGCTGATGCCGTCGGGCGGGGTCCAGGTTACGGATTTACTGCTCATGCGGTGCAGAGTGGTGGCCAGCACCGCAATCAGGTCTTCCTGACGCACGGATAAATCCGCGAGATGCATGATCATCGCACCCAAACGCGCGTGCTCGTCGATATTGATCGAGCCGATCAGGGTTTCCCAGTTGCGGTTAGAAGCAAACACTACGGCGCAGTTCAGCGGTTGTTTCGCGGATGCGCCGTAGGGCAGGTATTGGCCGGAATCCAGTGCCTCCATCAGCACTTCCATTACCGAGCCGGACACGCCGTGCGATTCGTCGAGAAAACACACGCCGTCGCGGGCGTGGGCGAAAGCGCCGGTGCGCGAACCCGCGCCGGGAAAGGCGCCGGATACGTGGCCGCACAGCAGGGATTTCATCGCAGCCTTGTCGTCGGTGGATTCGGATGTGAGGTTGCAGGTAACGAAATTGCCTTGCTTGCGTGCCAGATAAAAATAATAGGCCAGCGAGGTTTTGCCGGCGCCGGGGCCGCCGAGCAGATAAATTCGCGCTATATTATTCGTGGCCAGATCGTCCAGATACGCCAGTAATTCCCGTAGTTCCGGGCTGATGCAGAAGAAATATTTATACTCGGCGGTCTCGACCTCGGTGGAGGTTGGCATTGCAATTACGTTGGTGTGTTCCATGGGCACCGGTGCGCTCTTGTGCACGACCTCACGCGCAATTTCTACCGGGTCGCTATTCAGACTTAAACGAATGCCCGACAACGCGCCGGCTTTGGCCTTGCTATGCAGCCAGCCGCCGAACTCGGTGAGCTGATTGGGGGCGACGCCGATAATGAGCACCGGAGTACCGTCCGTGCGTTCGTCACGCAGTTTGGTAACGGCTTCGCATAATTCGCTAAGCACCTGCATGGGCTGGTGTATGCAAAGCACCACCGCGCACTGGGCGAGTGCTTTGGGCGTAATTTTGTCGACTCTGCCATGCCCAACTTCCCACGGTGCTGTGGCTTGCTCCAGCGCCGAGTCCAGCGCTGTGTTCTGGCTATAGGCTTCAGGCGTATAGACCACCAGACCGCTGTTGGCCGGGCCGCTGCGCTTATCCATGCTCGTCAATTTTCTTGCGCCAAACATCGCAATTCCCTGGTTGGTTTCTGTCGTCCCTGCGTGGCTGCTCTGAACAGGCTTTGCGCAGAGTCGTGCCGAATGCAAATCTAACTAGTGCCCATCCATAAACGGACATATTTTTCAGATTGATCGTAACACTCTGCCCTGTTTTCATCGCAGCCACACATACAATGCATGCCTTTTACGGGTTACCGTCAACGTTTGCTCTGAAACGACCAAAACTCTTGCATTTGGGCA
>JBDNIO010000064.1:0-6291 GCA_041688215.1 Salinisphaeraceae bacterium
CGTTGACGAATTGTTCGCGCAGGTGCTGCCCGATGACCTGTTCGACCGGCTCAACGCGGTGGGCAACCATGAATACGGCGCCCCGCCCCTGTTCAATCTGGCTGTACGCATACTGGACCCATCACGCTCTTCAATTACCCCGGTGTTTGACTTCACCGCCGGACGTGGCGGCGACGCCGCCCTGATTGCGGCGATAAACGACGCCGATCAACGCTTGCAGGCCCAGTTCGGCGGCATGGATATCGCCAGCTACACCCGCGTGCATCACCGCGATGAAGTGTGCTCGCTAACCGGCGGCATCATCGGCCCCTGCCTGACCATGCCGCACCAGGATCGCGGCTCGTAGAATGAGGTTATCGGATTTGAATAAATCCAAGCTTGTAAGCGTCACGCATCGATAATACAATCGTTCAACGATACCTCAATCGATGAATCCGCATCATGAAAGCACAAAAGATTTCCTCCAAATATCAGGTCGTTATCCCCAAAGACGTGCGTGAAAGTATGGGTATAAAGCCCGGTCAGGAGGTTCAGGTTTTTTCATTTGATGGCATTATTCACCTCATCCCGGTAAAACCCATCGAAGAAATGCGTGGTTTCGTCAAAGGCATAGACCCCACCATCGAACGTGAACCGGACCGGTTTTGACGCAGGAAATTCTGGCGCAATACGTTGTTGTCGATTCTTCCGGTTGGATCGAATATTTCCGGGAAGGTCCAAACGCCGGGATTTTCGCCGAACCCATCTGCGATACCGAGAATCTGATTGTACCCAGCATCACGATATACGAAGTTGCCAAGGTGCTTTTACGTGAAAGTGGCCGCACCAGAGCACTGCCGGGAATATCGCAGATGCGCAAGGCAAAAATCATTAACTTAAATGATGAGTTGGCCGCGAGCGCGGCACTGATCAGTCTTGACCAAAAACTGGCAATGGCTGACAGCATAATCCTGGCAACTTCCCATGCCTACAACGCGGTTTTATGGACTCAGGACGAAGACTTTGAGGGTCTGGATGGAGTTAAGTACTTCGCCAAAATCTGATACTACCCACGGGAAACATCTGCAGCTTTACCCTGCCGCACCAGGGTCGCAGCGCGTAGAATGAGGTGATGATCGGGTTTGAGTAGCGGCTTAGCTACTGGACTTCAGGCGTTCCAGCATTTGTGGGGGAGTTAAATAGCCACCCAACTGGCGGCCGTCGGCGTCCAGAATCATGGGCGTACCACGCAAACCGGCGGCCTCGCCCGCGGCATAGCCATGAGCGACGGCAGCCGCATTGGCGCAATTCGTTGATGTTGCAACCTGGACACCTTTCTTGGCGTTTGTCAGGGCCGATTTGCGATCATCCGCGCACCATACGGATTGGCTTTCATTCCAGGATTTTGAGCCCTCGCCGGCGCGCGGGAAGGCGAGATAACGAATCTCTATGCCCAGATCATTGTATTCAGCGATATGTTCATGCAGGCGTCGGCAGTAGGCGCAATCCACGTCGGTAAATACCCAGGCTACGTATTTGGGCTCGCCTTCCGGGGAAAACACGATGCTGTCCTCAGGTTCCAGGTTGTTCAATACCTGTTTGCGCAGGTCATCACGTTTCAGGTCGGTCAGGTTTACCCGACCGTCGGCGCGGTAAAGATCGCCGGCGATGAAATGACTGCCGTCGGCACTGGCGTAAAGTGCCTGGCCATTGATGGTGACTTCGTACACGCCGTCCCATTCGCTGGCTTTTACCGAGGTGATTTCACCCAGATCGGAAAGTGCGGAACGTATCTGCGCCTCCGGTACTTTGCCACCCGGGCTACTGGGCCCACTGGGCGAGTCCGAGCCGCAAGCGGCAAGTACTACCGCGGCGCAGGCTATTAATACTATATTTTTCATAGGGGTTGGTATTTCCATGTTTTCAAGCGGGCATCACCCGTTTTGCAACCGCTCCTGTAGGACTACGGCATTGTTGCATTGTTCATCCTTGGCACTAAAGACCAGGGTTACGCGCTGCCCATCGCAGAGTTCCCGCAGTTCGTTGAGCGCATCCTTTTTTTCGACGCTTTCAAGCTCCTTAAGATAGCTCTGCTTAAACTCTGACCATTTATCGCGGTCATGTGCAAACCATTTTCTTAAATCGCTGCTGGGGGCGATGTCTTTCAGCCAGGTTTCCAGCGCGAGCTTTTCCTTGGCCACGCCGCGCGGCCAGATACGGTCTACCAGCACGCGTTTGCCATCCTGCTTGCTGGCCTCATCGTAGGCGCGTTTAAGGCGTATATCAGGTTTTGCCATCGTCGAGTAATTCTATCCAGTGCTTTACCGGCAACCGTGCGCCACTTTGCAAATGCAACTGGCAGCCAATGTTGGCGGTCACGATCTGCTCGGGGGCGCCACTTTGCAGGTTACTTAATTTTTCCTCAAGCAGACGGTTCGCAAGCGTCGGCTGCAGGATGGAATAAGTTCCGGCCGAACCACAACATAAATGCGCGTCCGGCACCGGCGTTAGCTGATAGCCCGCGCTGGTTAAAACCTCGGCGATACAGTCACGCAGGCTGGGCGAGTTACGCAGGGTGCATGGCGGATGGTAAGCCACACTACGGCCCGCGCCGGTTTGCGCAAAGCCGGATAAATCCTCATGCGACAACACTTCGCCAAGGTCACGCGTTAGTTCGCTTACACGCGCGGCCTTAGCCGCGTATTCATCATCATGGCGTAGCAAATAGCCGTACTCGGCCACCTGTGCGCCGCAGCCGCTGGCGGTTATGACAATCGCTTCGGCGCCCGCTTCCAGGTGTGGCCACCAGGCATCGATATTGCGCCGGGCGAAGGCCAGGCTTTCTTCGTGTGCGCTTAAATGCTGCGGCAAGGCGCCGCAGCAGCCCGCGCCACGCGCGATAATTAAACGCAAGCCCAGACGCGCCAGCACCCGCGCTGCCGCCGCGTTGGTGGCCGGTGCCGCGGCAGGCTGCACGCAACCGTTGAGTACCAGCATGCTGCGTTTGGCATCAGCGGCCTTTGGCCATTTCCCTGAGGTTTGTTTTTTTGGCAGCTTGGCTTTGAGATGGGCCGGCATGAGCGGTTTCACAAATCGCGCCAGACCAAGCAGGAACGCAAAACGCTGTGGGTAGGCCACAAACCGGCGCAGGCCCCAGCGCATGAATCGCTCGAACGCACCGCGCTTTACCTGGGCATCGACCAACGAACGTCCGATATCCGCCAGGCGGCCATATTCCACGTCTGCCGGGCACGTAGTTTCGCAGGCCCGGCAGGTGAGGCAACGGTCCAGATGCAATTGGGTGCTGGCGCTTGGGGTTTGCCCTTCCAGCACCTGCTTGATCATGTATATGCGCCCGCGCGGGCCGTCGCGTTCGTCGCCAAGCAGTTGATAGGTGGGGCAAGTCGCGTTGCAAAAACCGCAGTGGGTGCAGGCGCGCAGAATGCGGTCGGCTTCCTGGCCTTGTGGCGTATCGAGCAGGGTTGGGGTGATTGAAGTTTGCACGTTTACAAATCCAGATAAAGGCGGCCGGGATTGAGAATTCCGGCGGGGTCCAGCGCGGATTTCACGCGTTTGTGGATGGCCATGAGTGCGTCGTCAAGTGCCTGAAAACGCGGTGCGCTGTTGTCATTCTTCGGGGCACGGAACAAGGTAGCATGGCCGCCAGCCGCAGTTGCGAGCGCGCGCAGGCTGTCGGCATCCAGTTCGGATTTTAGCCATCGTTGGGCGCCGCCCCAGTCTATTACGGTATCTCTATCAATATCCAACGGCGGCGTTGCCGGCGGCAGGGACAGACGCCAGAGATGCTGGGCATCGGCAAAAAACGGCCTTTTCAATTCGCGTACCTGGGTCCAGAACTTGGCATCGTCAAGCGCATCACCGTCTGTCTTATCCATGGCTTGTGCCACGGCCTGTTGCGCGCCTGAGAAGCGTAAAACCATGCGGCCGGATTCCCAGTACGCGCCGGACAACGGCCAGGGCTGGCCTGCGAGTTGATTCATTATCTCTATGGCTTCGGTCTGGGTCGCGGCGCGTGCAATCGATGCTCCGGCAGCGGGTTTGGGTAGCACTTTCAAACTGACATCCATGATAACGCCCAGACTGCCCATGGAGCCCGTAATGAGCCGCGACACATCGTAGCCGGCCACATTTTTCATGACCTCACCACCAAAACGCAGGGCTTCGCCGCGGCCGTTTATAATACGCATACCGAGTACAAAATCCCGCGCCGCGCCCGCGTAGGGCCGGCGCGGGCCGGACAAACCGGTGGCAATACATCCCCCCAGGGTGGCACCGGCGGCAAAATGCGGCGGCTCGAAGGCCAGCATCTGATTGTGCTCGGCCAAAGCGGATTCAATCTCGGCCAATGGCGTGCCGGCGCGCGCGCTGATGACCAGCTCCGCCGGTTGGTAATCAATAATGCCGCAATGCTCTGTTGTCTGCAGCACGGCGCCCTCCACGGGATTACCGAGAAAAGTCTTGCTGCCGCCGCCCTGAATTTCCAGCGGTGTGCCGGATTCGTAGGCGCTGGCCACACGTTCACGGATAGCGTCGGTGAGGTCACTCACAAGCGTTCGAGTTCCGGAAACGGCAATGCCCCGCCGTGTACGTGCATGGCGCCGAATTCGGCGCAGCGGTTTAAAGTGGGCACGGCCTTGCCGGGGTTAAGCAGGCCATCCGGGTCGAACGCGGCCTTGATGGCGTGAAACTGGCGCAATTCATTTTCAGGAAATTGCAGACACATCTGGTCGATCTTCTCGGTGCCGACGCCGTGTTCACCGGTAATCGTGCCGCCGACCTGCAGGCACAGTTCCAGAATCCGGGCGCCGAAGGCCTCGGTCTGTTCCAGCTCGCCGGGTTTGTTGGCATCGTAAAGAATCAGCGGGTGCAGATTGCCGTCACCGGCGTGAAATACATTGGCCACCTGCAGGCCGAATTCCTGCGACAGTTCCGCAATGCCGTTCAACACCTGCGCCAGATGGCGGCGCGGAATGGTGCCGTCCATGCAGTAATAGTCCGGCGCGATGCGGCCCATCGCAGGGAAGGCGGCCTTGCGACCCGCCCAGAAAAGCGCGCGTTCATCTTCGTCTTTGGAAACGCGGATTTCGCTGGCGCCGGCCTGTTCCAGTACGCGGCAAACGTCTTCAATATGCTCGGATACTTCGCCGGCACTGCCATCGACTTCGCACAACAGCATGGCGGCCGCCTCGGTCGGGTAACCAGCGTGCACGAAATCCTCGGTGGCGCGAATCGCCGGATTGTCCATCATTTCCAGACCGGCGGGAATAATCCCGGCGCTGATCACGGCAGCCACAGCGTTACTGGCGTCGGTCACGTCGGCGAATGCCGCCAACACCACTTTGGCCTGTTCCGGTACCGGCAGCAGTTTAACCGTGACCTCTACAATCACGCCCAGCATGCCTTCGGAGCCGGTGAACAGGGCGAGTAGGTCATAACCCGGGGTATCCAGCGCCTGTGAACCCAGGGTCAGCACCTCGCCGTCTACGGTGACGACTTTCAACTGCAGCAGATTATGTACCGTCAGGCCGTATTTCAGGCAGTGCACCCCGCCGGAATTTTCCGCCACATTGCCGCCGATGCTGCAGGCGATTTGTGACGACGGGTCCGGCGCATAATACAAACCGTAAGGCGCCACGGCTTCGGAAATGGCCAGATTGCGTACGCCGGGCTGGACAGTCGCCGTGCGGTTTTCGGTATCGATATCGATAATTTTTTTGAACTTCGCCAGCGACAGCAGCACGCTGTCGGCCAGCGGCAGTGCCCCGCCAGACAAGCCCGTGCCCGCGCCGCGTGCAACCACCGGCACCTTGGCCTCGTTGCATACTCGCATGATCGCTTGTACTTGTTCCAGGGATTCCGGCAGCACAGCAAGCAGCGGTACACAGCGGTAGGCGGACAAGCCATCGCACTCAAACGGCTTGAGATTTTCCTGGCTGTGCAGAACCGAATCCTCTGGCAAAATCCTGCAAAATGCCTTGGTCAGCTC
Source organism: Salinisphaeraceae bacterium (assembly GCA_041688215.1). Lineage (GTDB taxonomy): Bacteria > Pseudomonadota > Gammaproteobacteria > Nevskiales > Salinisphaeraceae > JBDNIO01. The sequence continues at coordinate 5,987 of JBDNIO010000064.1, forward strand.
GGTCTTTTTTGAAGCTTGAATGGCAGTGGCCATAGTTGGTTTTGGATAAACGTGGTTATTATGCATATTACCGGTTAATCCCTGCGGGTCGAATTCTCCGCCGCTTGCGGCGTAAGCTTTATGGATGAGCGAATACATACACAAGAGCCACAACGGCACGGTAGTACTGTACCACTTGGTTTTTCCTGCAAAATACCGGCAAGTGGTGTTTGACGAACGCGTTGACGAGGTGCTCAAAAATATCTGTCTGGAAATTGAGGCCCGCTACCAAGTGAAGTTTTTAGAGATCGGGACGGACCAAGATC
>JBDNIO010000065.1:0-8913 GCA_041688215.1 Salinisphaeraceae bacterium
AACTACGACAAACATCGCTATAAAGCGCGCAATTTGGTCGAGCGCTTCTTCAACCGGCTCAAACAATTCAGGCGCATCGCAACGCGGTATGAGTTGTGTCTGCTCACTTCGCCGCTATGATTACTTGTGGATGCATCGTACTTTGGTTGAAATAATTGTTAACACGACCTAGAGACCCACTCACTGGAATACACGCCATGAAATATCAAATAATTGCTCTCGCGCTTATGACAAGCATGGGATTGGCCGCGCACGCCGAGCCCGATTCGCCGGTGATTAACGACGGCCCGCCCCTCGCATTCGATAAACTTGATATCGATGGCAACCACCGGATAAGCCGCGAAGAGTCCAAACTAGAGCGTGACTTATTTATTCACTTCGACGCCTTCGATACGGACACCACCAACCACCTGAGCCCGCGCGAGTACGAACAGTACAAAAACTATTAAGCAGATTTTGAAGCCGTCAGATGCTCGGGCACGGGTTGCTCGGCAACCTCGTCATCTTCCCAGTGCATGGTGCGGTACATGCCCACGTCATCACCGAAAAACGGGTATTTTATAATCTCGAAGTAAGGCGAATAGTCGAAATCACGCGGCGTGAATAATTTGCAATTTCGTCGCTGAAAAATATATTCGCCTTCCCTGTCTTTATCGCGCTGCACGGTGGGCAGCACCGGATAACGTACATGCGCAAAGGCCCGGGCGATAAGGGTGGAGCACACCGTGCGGGTCATCTCCCCATGGCCAGCCTCGAACAGGGAAGATCGCCAGCGCCGTGGCAATAAGCCGTATGGGAAGAAAAACCGCAGCAGGTCGAGTATTTGCCGCAAGTTGTAGGGCGTACCCAGGCGCTGAAGTATGTATTCGGTTATGGGCGCCACGTCCTCCGGACACAGACCGTTGGGCCGGCAGATGCGCATATGGTAGCCCTCGTATTTTTCCAGCGGCGTCAGCACCGTGCCCAGACCCAGCTCGGCCTCGCATAGCAATTGCTGATCATCATTCCAGCTATGCTTCTCGGCCAGATGCGCAAGCATAGTATTCGCAGGCAGATCACCCAGACGGCCAACGTAGAGTGCGGCATGACTCCACGAGCTCAGGGTAACCGCCTGGATGACTCCGGAAACGCGCGTGCGGCCTTCCACCAGTAGCACGTCGGTGGGCCGCAAATGCTCGCGCATGCTGTGGAAATCACTTAGCGGCAGGCCTTCAGGCTGGCACTCTTCGGTCAGCCACGCAACAACGCCCCGCATCACTTTTTCGTTCAACCACATAGTTGAAATCCTAGCGGTTTACCGTCAGGCCCAGCATATGGCCAAGCCAGACGCCAAGCAGACACAGGAAAACCGAACCCAGAACATAAGCCCCGGCTACGAACCATTCGCCGTCCTGCATCAGATTCAAGGATTGCAGGGAAAAGGACGAGAATGTGGTAAAGCCACCAAACACGCCAACCATCAAAAACTGGCGGGTGGTGGAATCGAGCAGGATTCGGCCTTCCGGTACCGCCAGGGTCGCGACCAAGCCAATCAGCATCGAGCCGACCACGTTTACCAGCAACGTACCCCAAGGAAAACTGTGTCCAAAGCGCAGGGTAAGCGCGCCGGCGCACCAATACCGGCCAACACCGCCCAGCGCGCTGCCCAGTGCGACCCAGAGCCAGGTTAACTCAGGCATCCGAACGCACCTGATGCGGGAAGCGCAGCCACAACCAGGCGACCAGCACACTCCATACCGCTTCGACTATTGCCAGTTGCCACATGAGGGCCGGACCGCTGTCTACGCACAGACCGTACACACGGCCTGTGAGGGCACCGACGGTAAGAAAAAATACGGCCGCTAAGCCAACCCGTACCCGGTCGCCGCCCATGCAAGTGGCCAGGAACAGGGTGAAGCCGAGAATTGCGCCGCCGTAGGTGGCGCGCAGGTCTATTATCCGGCGCAAAAACCACGCCCGCGCCGCTGAGCATGGATTCGGGGGCAAACAGGCCGGCCAGGCCGAATCCACCAAAGATCAGAATATTCAGGCCCAGAAAGGCATTACACGGTGACATGGCATTTCTCGATTGAATTTGTGCAAATCATAACAAGTGCGCCCACACACTACACCGCTGGCCTATCTTTTAGGCTGGACCGAAATAGACCGGGACGAGTCTAACCCGCTTGCCACCTCTGGTATGAGGCGGTAGCCTTCGCAGTCTAGTCTGCCGCGCGTGGCCATTTTTCACTCCCCCCCTCAATTAAAGATAAAGATCTCCGCATGGATTTACAGCGTGCTTTGAACCAGAAACTCGGGCTCGATGACGGTATTGAATACCAGCATAATCTTTCCAAATCTAAATTATTCGAGGCCGCGCTGGCCTATGATTGCGGCCGCATAAAGCCCGACGGGCCAGACGACGAACCCAAGGCCTATGCCACAAAACTTGGCGCAGACGGCCCGCTGATCTTCTATTCCGACCCCAGTTGCACCGGCCGCCCGGTACAGGACACCTTCGCAGTCGCGCGCGCCAGCGTGGAAGACAAGCTCTGGTGGAAAAACGACTTCAAAAAGTTCGACCCGGATAACTTCGATGCGCTGCTTGCGCGTGTGGTGGCCTATCTGAACGAAAAGCAGGGCCGCCTGTTCGTGCAGGATACCTATTGCGGCTGGGATCCGGATTACGCCGTACCTTATCGCTTTGTAGGTGAATTCGCCACCCATGCGCTGTTTGCGCAAAACATGTTTGTAGCCGATGTGCCCGGCGTGGAAAACGAAGACGACAAACGCTGGACCCTGCTCAACGTGCCCAGCTTCCACTGCGACCCCGAGCGCGACGGCACCATGAGCAAGCGCGCGGTAATCATGGACATCGAAAAGCGCATTGGCCTGGTGCTTGGGCGCGCCGATTACTGCGGCATCGTGAAGAAGACCATGTTTACGGTAATGAATTACCTGCTGCCGGAAATGGGTGAATTATCCATGCACTGCTCGGCCAATATCGGCCCCAGTGGTGACGGCGCGATCCTGTTCGGTTTGTCCGGCACCGGCAAAACCACCCTGTCCGCAGACCCGAACCGCCAACTCATAGGCGATGACGAACATGCCTGGTCGGCCGACGGCGTATTCAATTTCGAGGGCGGTTGCTACGCCAAGCTGATTGATCTGGACAAGGACGCTGAGCCGGTAATTGCGTCGGCGTTGTCCATGCCCGGCACGGTAATCGAAAATGTGCCGCCGCTGAAGGACAAGCCCTTATCCGAAACCGATCCGTAGGATCTGGATTTAAGCGACGACTCCATTACCGAAAACACGCGTTTTTCCTACCCGCTCTCGGCCAATCCCAATGTGGCGGAGGGCGCGCGCGGTCCGCATCCGGAAACCATAGTTCTGCTCACCGCGGATGCCTTCGGCGTGCTGCCTCCGGTTTCGATTCTGGATACCAAAGACGTGATGTATCACTTTATTTCCGGCTTCACCTCGAAACTGGCCGGCACCGAAGTGGGCATTACCGAGCCGCAAGCCGCATTCTCGGCCTGTTTTGGCTCGCCGTTCATGTCGCAACAGCCCTCGGTTTACGCCAAAATCCTGGCGCGCAAGATGAGCCAGCACAAGGCCCGCTGCATCCTGCTGAACACCGGCTGGTCCGGCGGACCTTACGGCGTGGGCAACCGTATTTCCATACGCCACACCCGCGCGCTGCTCAATGCCGCCCTGAGTGGCGAATTGGATAATGTCGAGTGCGAAACCCACCCGCTGTTCAACCTGCGCATGCCTAAAACCTGCCCGGATGTGCCGAGCGAAATCCTCGACCCCAAAAGCACCTGGGATGATGCGCAAGCTTATGATGAACAGGCGCAAAAACTGCGCGATATGTTCCGCGGTAACTTCACAAAAAAAGGCTTTGCGGAACTGGGTATCGAAGCCGTAATGTAGGAATGTAAGCCCGGCCTTCTGCTTATACTCCTGGTGTAGTGCGTTGGAATTAACGGTAGTTAAGCCGCGATGAGCCCGAAAACCTGTCATTGCGAGCGAAGCGCGGCAATCCAATACCGGAGTCGTTGCGAGTTATACGGCTCGCCACTGGATTGCCGCGTCGGCTTCACTGCGTTCAGCTCGCTGCACTCGGCCTCCTCGCAATGACGACTTTTCGCTTTTCTCATGTGGTTGTATAAGTTCCGAACTACACACACAGAGCAAGGCAAGGCATAAAAAAAGGCCGCTTTCGGCGAATCGAAAGCGGCCTTTTTTTATTTTAAAACCCTTGGTTTCTACTCGCCTTCTTTGGCGGTTTCTTCTACCACTTCAAGCATTTCAACTTTGAAGATAAGGGTTTCGTTCGGGCCGATCTTGGCGCCGGCACCACGCTCGCCATAAGCCAAGTCTGCTGGAATATAGAGCATGTACTCGGAACCCGGTTTCATCAGTTGCAGGGCTTCGGTCCAGCCCGGGATTACCGCGCTTGCCGGGAAGGTAACCGGCTCACCGCGCTCGTAGGAGCTGTCGAAAACCGTGCCGTCGATCAGCTTGCCTTCGTAATTGACCTTAACGTTGTCCTTGGCAGTGGGCGATTCGCCCTCACCGGCCTTGACCACTTTGTACTGCAGGCCGCTGTCGGTCACCTCGATGCCTTCCTTATCCTTGTTTTCAGACAGGAATTTCTTGCCTTTGTCCTGGTTTTCACTGGCTGCGGCGCTGGTCTTTTCCTTCTGCGCGGATTCGAGTTCCTGCACAAAGGATTGCATGACCGCTTTTTGCTCTTCATCGCTCAGTTGCGGCTTGTTGCCTTCAACCATATCGCGAATGCCGGCGGCCAGATATTGCACTTTCAGCTCGACCGGCAGGTCTTTTACCGAGTTGCCGATATCCATGCCGAGTGCATAGCTGCGCTTTTGCGCGTCTGTCTTCAATTCGAGCGTGCTGCCGGTTTTGGCTTCACTGCTATTGGTTTGTCCTTGGGTTTGCTGCTGCGCGCCCTCTGGACCGCAGGCAGAAACCGCCAAAACCAGCGCGAACACCGGTACCAACTTATTCATGATCATTACCTATAAGAAAACGAACTGCGCAGAGTACGCGAATCCGCGCTCAAGCTAAAGCCCCCGCGTGATTTTTATTCGAATATCGTGGGGCGCCAATGCTATGCTCGAATCCTGACACGAATACTGACATGAATCCTGACATGAATCCTGGCACGGACATCACTCCCCATGAATAAAACCATTCTGACGGCGGCCCTGTCACTGCTTTGTATGATCAGCAGTTTGCAAGCCGCACCCGACAAACCCGGGCCCTCGCCCAAGTGGCAGCCGGTACAGGTTGTGAGCCTGCAGCTGAAAACCCTGCGCGCCAACAACCCGGCAGATGACGATGGCATTGCAACGGCGTACCGGTTCGCTTCGCCACGCAACAGGCAAGCCGTGGGTAATTTGACCAATTTCACCCGCATGCTGCACGGCGGCTATCCGGACATGCTGACGCATGTGGCCGCGGATATTGAAACCGTACGGGTCGAGGCCGACGAAGCCGTGATCGGCGCGACGCTAACGCTGGACAACGATGTTCAGCATAAATATCTGTTTCTGTTGCGCCGTAATACGGGCGACCCATGCGACGGTTGCTGGCTAACCGATGGCGTTATTCCGGTCGAGCGCAAGGCGCCCCCGCCGCTGCAGCAGATTTAGCTCGAATTAACCAGGGCCGGGCTTATTCGCTCAGATACTCGTCGTTGCGCGGGTCCAGCTCCAGCAGCGCAGGCGCCGCCTCAGCCGCGGCCATATTCACATACGGGCCTTGCTCGTGTACTGGTAGATCCTCGGTGGTGCGTATGCGATGCGCAACGTAAGCACCAAGCCCCGAAAAACAGATCGCCAGAAAAACGAACAATCCAAACGGCCCAAGCAAGGCCATGCAGGCAGAGCCCACCAGTGGCCCGATACAGGTGCCCACGCCATAAACGAACAGCAGCCCGGCGCTTGCGGCCACCGGATTGCCCGTTTCCATATTGTCGTTAAGCATCGACAACGCGATGGGGTAAAGACAGCCGGCGATTCCAAACAGCGCCGCTGTGGCAAGGTAAAGCGCCACCCACCAGGTTTGTCCAAGAATGGCGCCAATAACGGCACTGATGCCGGCCATTGCCGCCAGCGCCGCCAGCAAACGGCGGCGATCAACACGATCGGAAAGCCAGCCGACCGGCCACTGCAGGGCCATGGTGGCAATCACGGCAAACATCATGAAATGCGAAACACCGCTGATCGACATGCCGGTCTCATGCGCATACAGCGGCCCCAGCGATAAAAATGCGCTTACTGCAATCCCGGCAAAAACTCCGCCCAGCAACGCACTTGGCGATAACTGATATAGGTTGCGAAAACCCAAACGCGCGACCGGTCCCAACGTGGGCGCCTCTTCGCGGGTCAGAGACAGCGGCACAAGCGACAACACCAGCAAAATCGCCACCAGACTGTAGATTGGGTATTCGCCCGGCGCGCTGGTACCCACAAGCAATTGCCCGAGCGCGGCCGAGGAGAAATACACCACCTGGTAAATGCCCAGCAAGGCGCCGCGCGTGCTGTTGCTGGCGCGCCCGGATATCCAGCTTTCCAGCACCATAATCAACCCGGCGGCGCAAAACCCCACCAGCATGCGCAGCAAGGCCCATAGCCAACCTGACACATACAGCGGATGCAGCAGTGCCGCGGCGCAGGCAATCGCGGCAAAGGCAGCAAATGAACGCACCTGCCCCACCCGCCGAATTACCCGGGTAACCACGCGGGTGCCGATTACGAATCCGAGTGAGTGAAACACCAGCACGCTGCCGATCGCGAACGGCTGAAAGCCTTCAATGGAAAGTCGTACCGAGAGCAATGTACCGAGCAGGCTGCTACCGACGATAAACAGCGCCAGACTGGCGAACATCGCAAACAGGGAAACTACGGTGTGTCGCATTGCGACCTCGAGCGGCGCTTATTGGGGCGCTTAGCGGCGCTTATTGGGGCGCTTAGCGGCGCTTGTTGCCCAGGCGCAGGCGCAAGGCGTTCAGGCGGATAAACCCGGACGCATCTTTCTGGTCGTAGGCGCCGCGGTCGTCCTCGAAAGTGGCAATCGAGGCATCGAATAGGCTGTCCTGTTCCGAGCGCCGGCCCACCACGGACACATTGCCTTTATACAGGCTCAGGCGCACTTCACCGTTCACATGGGTCTGGGAGTGGTCAATCGCGGCCTGCAGCATCTCGCGTTCGGGCGCAAACCAGAAACCGTTATAAATGAGTTTGGCATAACGCGGCATGAGTTCGTCTTTCAGATGCGCGACTTCACGATCGAGCGTGATGGATTCAATCGCTCGATGGGCCTTGAGCATAATCGTGCCGCCGGGCGTTTCGTAACAGCCGCGCGACTTCATGCCGACGAAGCGGTTTTCCACGATATCGATGCGGCCGATGCCGTGCGCACCACCGAGCTCGTTGAGCTTAGCCAGCACCGCATACGGTGACAGGTTCTCGCCATTGATCGCTACGATATCACCGCGCTCATAGCGCAGGTCGATTTCTTCCGGCGTATCCGGGGCATCGGCCGGCGATACTGTCCAGCGCCACATATCGTCTTCAGCCGGCGTCCAGGTGTCTTCGAGCACACCGCCTTCGTAGGAAATATGCAGGGCGTTGGCGTCCATGGAATAAGGCGAGCCGCCACCCACCTTGCGTTCGATGGGAATGCCGTGCTGTTCAGCGTAGGTCAGCAGGCGTTCACGCGAATTCAAGTCCCATTCCCGCCAGGGTGCGATTACGCGGATGCCCGGCGTGAGCGCATAGGCCGAAAGCTCAAACCGCACTTGATCGTTACCCTTGCCGGTGGCGCCGTGAGAGATGGCATCGGCGCCGGTTTGCGCGGCAATTTCCACCAGGCGCTTGGCGATCAGCGGACGCGCAATCGAGGTGCCGAGCAGATATTCGCCCTCGTAAATGGCGTTGGCGCGAAACATGGGGAATACGAAGTCGCGCACGAATTCCTCGCGCAGGTCTTCGACAAATATTTCCTTTACACCCAGGGCCTGCGCCTTGGGGCGCACTACATCAAGTTCGTCCCCCTGGCCGATGTCGGCGGTGAAGGTGACCACTTCGCAGCCATAGGTGTTGCCCAGCCATTTCAGGATAACCGAGGTATCCAGACCCCCGGAATAGGCCAGCACTACCTTTTTAACGTCGCTCATATTTACCGTCTTGGTGTTTCGTCTTGATTCGTAGCGGCGCATTATACATGCGCTGCCGCAAAAATCGGGCGGGTGCTACCATGGCCGGATGAACTCTGAATTAGACGGCGACTGCGGCCCCAAAAATCTGGAATACCCGATGGCTGGGCGCTTTCGCGGCTTCCTGCCGGTGGTGGTGGATGTGGAAACCGGCGGTTTCAACGCCGGCACCGATGCCTTGCTGGAGATTGCCGCGGTAACCGTAAACATGGCCGACAATGGCGATCTGCTGTGTGATGAGACCTTTTCCTATCACGTGCAGCCATTCGAGGGCGCCAACATCGAACCGGCCTCGCTGGAAGTCAACGGCATCGACCCGCACCATCCGCTGCGCCCCGCGCTGCCCGAAGGCGAGGCGCTTAACCGCATTTTCCGCGAGGTACGCCGCGCAGTTAAAGACAATGGCTGCACGCGCGCCGTGCTGGTGGGCCATAACGCGCATTTTGATCTGGGTTTTTTGCATGCGGCGGTCGCCCGCGCCGGCATCAAGCGCAATCCCTTCCATCCATTTTCGGTGTTTGACACCGCAACACTGGGTGGTGTGGCGCTCGGTCAGACGGTATTACGCCGAGCTGCGCAAGCCGCAGATATCCCCTGGGACACAACGGCTGCGCACTCCGCCCGGTACGATACCGAGCAAACCGCCAAACTGTTTTGCGAGATCGTCAATCGCTTTCGCGGGG
>JBDNIO010000066.1:0-5823 GCA_041688215.1 Salinisphaeraceae bacterium
TGTGCCCGTGAGACGTTAGAATAGTGCGCTCGCCCATACAACTACCGTTATGTCTGAAACAGCCCACGCCCTGCAACCCGGCTCCGTCAACGCCAACAAGCTCGGCCAACGCCTGCGTCGTTTAACTGGCCAGGCGGTCGTGGATTACGGAATGATCGAACACGGCGACCGCATCATGGTGTGCCTGTCCGGCGGTAAGGACAGCTATACGATGCTCGATATGCTGCTGCATCTGCAGGCAAAAGCGTCGATACAGTTTGATCTGACTGCGGTGAATCTGGACCAGAAACAGCCCGGTTTTCCTGAACATGTTTTGCCGGAATACCTGCGCATATCGCCGTGGATTTCCAGATTCTGGAACAAAACACCTACCAGGTGGTGATGGAAAAAGTGCCCGCCGGTAAAACCATGTGCGGCCTGTGTTCGCGCCTGCGCCGCGGGCATTTGTACCGGTGCGCGCGCGAAAACGGCTATACCAAAATCGCGCTCGGCCACCACCGCGACGACATCGTGGAAACCTTCTTCCTGAACCTGTTCCACGGCGCGCGGCTCAAAGCCATGCCACCGAAACTTGAAAGCGACGACGGCACCAATGTGGTGATTCGTCCGCTGGCCTATTGCAGCGGAAAAGACATCGAAAAATAGGCGGCCCTGCAGGCTTACCCGATTATTCCCTGCAACCTCTGCGGCTCCCAGGAGAAGCTCGAACGCCAGAATATAAAGCAGATGCTCGCCGAATGGGAACGACAACAGCCGGGCCGCAGCAAAAATATTTTCCGGTCCCTGACCAAAGTGTCGCCCTCACAACTGGCCGACCCGGAATTGTTCGATTTCGCCAATCTTCGGGTGGTAAACCAGACTTAATCGAAGCTCAGCACAAAACCCACGCCGGCTGCCGCTCCCCTTTACCGCAAGGTCTCGCCCTCGGTCAGTCCAATGCCTGCCTCCACACCCATGTGCTTCGACAGCCAGCGGCGGCCACTAAAACCGCGCGTGCCGCGGTCTTCATCAAACAGTTTGAGCTTGGGAACCTCGGGCCGCGCGATCCTGGGTTTCTTCGCCAGGCCCAGCGAAAGTCCCTTCGTGGGTTCGGCCAGCGCCAGTGTGCTGTTGGCCGACCCGGAGATTTCCGGGGCTTTCGATTCCAGCGTTAGCGTTAGCGGGGCAGGTGCCGGCTCAGGTTGCGCCTCTTGTACAGGTATAGGCGCCCTGGTTTGGGTGACTTTTTCCGGCGCAGTTTCTGCCGGCACCTGCACTACTTCGGCAGGGAAAATGTCGTCCGGATGAACAGGAATTGCCGACGGCCGCGTCAACCACAGCAAGCTGCTGGCAGCGGTAAATCCGATCAGAATGATAACTATGAGGAATTTGTCACGCACGACATTGTAAATTAATTGCGGGCCTGAATAATCAGCGACTGGTCGCTGCGGCCGATGGGGCCGTGCATATCGTACAGACGCGTATCGGCCAGGCCAACACCCGCGTGTTGCACAATGGTTTGCGCATCCAGACAAACCCATTTCCCTGTTAACGGCCGATGCAGGTAAACACTTAAATCCGGGTTGATGAATGTGTAGCGCGCCGGGTCCAGAACGGGGCTGATGCCGTTGCCTGAATCCGCCGCGATAACCACCCGCTGCAATGGCGTCGGGTCTTCCCCCACCACCAGCGGAATACGCATGCGCATCCACATGGCCACATGGCCGCCGCCGAGGGCGCCGCGCGCGTGGCGCATTTCCATCGCGGTGTGGTAGCCCACGTCCTCAGTGAAAAAACCAAATTCATGCGGCGGGCAGTTTTCGGGGCTGGCGGGCGCTGCAAACGGATCAGGCACTGCCGGCGCATTGATTTTGCTGGAACGCACTGCCACGGCGCGGGCGCGGATCAGAGGCTTGCAGGATTCATCGCTAAGCGTCGCCTCAATGACCTGCAGTTTGCGGCCTGCATGCAGCGCCTCGGTTTGTACTTGCAGGGCGGCGATAGGGACCGGGCGCAGGATCTCGAAAGTGATGCGCAGCACTTGCATGGGCGCCTCGGCGGGGGATGCATTCTCTAGGGCATCTTCGAAGGCATTTTCGATTGCGCGAGCCAGCAATGCCGCGGGCGGGCCGGCATGTTGATGCCCCGGGCTCCACGGGCCGCGGGTGTGCAGACCCGCGGCAAAGCCCTGGGCCAGCGGCGTATAAAAAGCAGACGCTTCGGTCATGAAATTATCCTGCAATGTCGTTGTCAGTAGGTAGAGTCACGTTTAATACTTGTATGCGATAATACGCACATCCCCAAAGCCCGTTTGCGCGCAAGCTGACTGAATCAGGCGCATGCATAAACCCGCATGGCGCGCTCGTTTTGCGCCAATGTGAGAATCAAACCTTGAGTGATCCAATGAATACAGACCGAAAATTTCCTGCCAACCCGGAGCTGTCCGACAAGTTCAGCTGGAAAGAGTTCGCACCGTTCGCACTACTGCATGTGGCGCTGATCGGCATTTTCTGGACTGGATTCACGCTGGAATCCGTCATTATATGCGCCGCGCTGTACGTGATTCGCGTATTTGCAATTACCGGCGGTTACCATCGCTACTTCTCTCATCGCGGCTATAAAACCAGCCGCGTTTTCCAGTTCATCATGGCCTTTATTGGCACCACGGCGTTCCAGAAAGGTCCGCTGTGGTGGGCGGCCAAGCACCGCGAACATCACCGCGAGTCCGATATGCCTGCTGACGCCCATTCCCCTCGCCAGTACGGATTTTTCAACTCGCATGTGGGCTGGGTTTACCGCCCGGCGCGCGCTAAGAGAGATCTGGATTTAATCCAGGATTTCGCTAAATACCCGGAACTGCGCTGGCTCGACAAAAACCAGTTCGCGCCAGGTTTGCTGCTGGCGATGGTCTGTTTTTTAATCGGCGGTGCGCCTGGCTTGTTCGTCGGCTTCCTGCTGTCCACTGTATTGGTTTACCACGCCACTTTCACCGTGAATTCGCTTAACCACGTGATCGGCAGCCAACGCTATTTAACCGGTGATGATTCACGCAACCACTGGTTGCTGGCGCTCATCACCCTGGGCGAGGGCTGGCACAACAACCATCACTATTATCCGTCCTCGGCCCGCAACGGCTTCATGTGGTGGGAATACGACGTAACCTATTACCTGCTCAAGGCGCTTTCGTGGTGCGGCCTGGTGTGGGACCTGCGCCAACCGCCGCAGTCGATACTAGCGAACGAAAAAGCGCCTACGCAGAAAATTATCGACAAGTGCGCACTCTATATTGCCGAAGGCTTTTCGGTAGACGGCATTAGCGCCAAAATTCGCCAGCGATGGGAAGGCAGCCATATTCTCGATGACCTGCACACACACGCGCGCAGCAAATGGGAAGAGGCCGAGCATTATCTGGCCGAGATCGAACTGCCGGACCTGCCTAGCCTGGACGAGCTCAAAGCCCGGGCGCATCGCAAGTTCGCCATTCGCCACGAGGCGCTGGACCGCGCCATTGAGCGCGCGCATGAAATGCTGACCCGCGCGGTTTCCGTGCGTTTGATAGAAGATATGCGCGCACAACCCGTGCCCGCGTAAACCAATGAGATACGGCCTGATCAGCCGATCTTTTCCAACAAAGGCCCGCCTTCCAGCGGGCCTTTGTGTTTGCCAGACATAAACAGCGGGCTGAACAAAAGCCACGCCTCAGAATAAAACGGGGATTGACCATGGTAAGCACCTACCGCCCACCCATACGTGACCGGGGAAAAGTCTCCGGCCACGCCAGTTTCCTGCATCGTAACAGCGGCTTGCGCGCACGCGCGTTCATGTTTCTGGGCGACGGTGTGACGCGTTTCTTCGGCCTACTGCTGTCGCTGGGTGGCCTGCCATTGCAACGCTGGCTGGTGCGCCGGCTCGGTGGCTTTGCGCACTGGGTCAGCCCGCGGCGGCGCCAGGTGGCGCGCACGAATCTTGATCTGGTTTATGGACAGACGATGGACAGTGCAGAAAAAGACCGCGTCGTACGCGCCCACTTCAGCCACTTCACCTGCGGGTTTCTGGACTTCCTCTACGACCAGATTTACTGGCCGCAGGCGCGTATCGCTGCCGCAGTAAAACCCGATGCGAAAGCCAAACTCGATGAACTGGCCTCGTACGGCCGCGGCTCGGCGGTGATCTCCTGCCACCTGGGTAATCCGGAACTGCTGCTGCGCCTGCTTACCGAGGCCGGCTACGATGGCTACGCACTATACAAAGGCATGAAGAGCCCGTGGTTTGACCGCTACGTGGGGCGCAAACGCCTGAATGCCGGCGCCGGGCTGATCGAAATCCCCTCATCCCGGCATAGCTGTGAGCAGGGCAAGCGCGTAAAGCATTCGTCGCACAGCTTGCGCAATGAGCTGGAGACCTTGTGGAAAAATAACTCTGGCGTGGGTTTTGTGGCCGACCAGCACACCCGCGGCGGCGTGCGCATCAATGTGCTGGGCGTACCCGATACCCCCACCCAGATCGGCGCCTGGCGTTATGTGGTGGAAAACAAAATTCCGTTTCTGTTGCATGTGGCCGTGTACGAATCCGACGGCACGCTGACCTGGCACTGCTCAGAAATTTATCATATCGAAAATCACGGCAGCGCAGACGAGACGCTGATGTATTATCTGCAAACGGCGAACGACTGGTTTGAATCCATGATTCACGCCTACCCGGAGCAATACTTCTGGGCGCATCGCCGTTTTGACCGTCATCACTATGAACAAGCCGCCTGAGACAATTTGCTTATGAGTGAGCCTATTCACTTACCCAAAAGCCTGATGCGCAGTGTTATGCGTGGCATCGTGCGCGGCGTACTCAAGCCAGTGCTTGGGACCGGCTTATCGGTGACAGCACAACGCCGTATTGTCGGCGCCATCACGAAAACCAACCGGCCGCCACGCGGCGTGAACATCAGTACACTGGACATGCAGGGCGTTCCCGCGCTAAAAGTTGCAACCGCGAAGCAGGACAAACGTTTTGAAACGGCCGTGCTGTACCTGCACGGCGGTGCTTATGTGCTGGGCGCGCCCAAGGGCTATCGCAACGTCGCGGGCCATATCGCACTTGCCAGCGGCGCTGATGTGTTTGCCATTGATTACCGCATGGCGCCCGAGCATCCCTACCCGGCGGCCGTGGACGACGCGGTTAGCGCTTATCAGTGGCTTTTAGCGCAAGGTTATGCGCCCGGGAAAATTGCCATCGGCGGCGATTCCGCTGGCGGCGGCCTGACGCTTGCTGCCGCTCTGGCCTTGCGTGAACAGGGCGCCCCGTTACCTTGCGCACTGGTATTGATCTCGCCGTGGGCAGACCTGACGTTATCGGGCAAAACAATTCAAACCCAGGCCCGCGCCGACGCCATGCTACGTGAATCCTGGCTGGCACGTTCCGCCGCGCAATATATGGGCGACACGCCGCGGGACCACCCCGGTGGCTCGCCCCTGTTCGCGGACTTGGCGGGATTGCCACCGCTGTTAGTTCATACGGGGAAAGACGAAATCCTGCTGGATGATTCCACCCGCCTGGTCGAAAAAGCGCAGGCCGCGGGCGTGCAGGTTAACCACAAGATTTACGCCGATCTGTGGCACGTATTCCACCTGCATGCGGGCATCATGCCCGAATCTGCCGCTGCGCTGGATGACCTCTGCGCGCAACTGAATCAACTCTGGGGTCAGAGCTGAATGGCGCTAACTTAAGCCCCTTTAGAGCAAGTTCTACCCCGGTGTGGGGTCTCCCGCATGAGCGGTCTAGGCTGGGTCATAAGTTGAAACGGTTTAGGTCGTTGTTTAACACATCGAGGCTTGCTTCGGCCGGGCCGAA
>JBDNIO010000067.1:0-26757 GCA_041688215.1 Salinisphaeraceae bacterium
CGTTGCCCGCAAGTGAAGAAACAGCTCTGGGGCGGTGAATTTTGGACGGATGGTTATTACGCCAGCACGGTTGGCAAGCACGGAGATGAAGCGATGATAGGAAAGTACGTCAAAGATCAAGGCAATGAGTATCAGAAGCTTTACTCAGACCATCAGCTCGGACTGTTCTAAAATACCCCCGTGGCTTGCCGCGGGGTTCTTTATGGATCACTAACTAATGACGTCAAAGAATGTATTACGCATCGCCACCCGGCGTAGCGACCTGGCGCTGTGGCAGGCGCGCTTCGTGCAGGCCGAGTTGCAGAGGCTGCACTCCGGGCTTGAAGTCGAGCTCTTAGCCATCAGCACGCGCGGCGACGAAATCACCGATCGCCCCCTGTCCGCCATAGGCGGCAAGGGACTGTTTCTGAAAGAGCTGGAAGCGGCCCTGCTTGAGGGCCGGGCCGATCTGGCGGTTCACTCCATGAAAGACGTGCCTGCCGAATTGCCGCCGGGCCTGGCCTTGCCGGTAGTTATGGCCGGCGCATCGCCGTTTGACGCTTTTGTCAGCAACGACTGGGCCACCCCGGAGGACTTGCCTCCCGGCGCGCGTCTGGGCACTTCCAGTCTGCGCCGTGCCTCGCAGTTAAAACACCTACGGCCGGACTTGCAGGTTGGCAGCCTGCGCGGCAATGTCGGCACACGTCTGAGCAAGCTGGATAACGGCGAATTTGATGCGATTGTGCTGGCCTGCGCCGGACTGGAACGGCTCGGCATGGGCGAACGCATCCGCCACGCAATCCCCCCGGAACAATGCCTGCCGGCCATCGGGCAGGGCGTTTTAGGCATGGAACTGAATGCGCAGGATGCCGATACGCTGGCCATGATTACACCCCTGAACCATGCCACCACGCATACCCGTATCACCGCCGAACGCGCGGTAAACGCACGTCTTGCCGGCAGTTGCGATTTGCCGATTGCGGCTTATGCCGAGGTCACGGGTAGCCAGGTATGGCTGCGGGCTTGTGTAGGCGCGCCCGACGGCAGCCAGATTGTTGCCGGCGAGGCGCGTGGGCAATGTGAGGATGCAGAAATGCTCGGTATTACACTGGCTGAACGGCTGCTGGCCGACGGCGCGGATCGCATACTCGCCGCGCTGCAATGAAGCCATAAGCGTGAGTCTGAAAGGCCTGCGTGTTCTGGTAACACGCCCGGCGCACCAGGCCGAAGGCCTTTGCGCAGCCATTGACGCCGCCGGCGGGCATGCCCTGCGCCAACCTTTGTTGGCGATCAAGGCGCCGGTTGATCCTGAGGGTGCAGCCAGGAATCTGGCGCAGGTCAGTCAAGCCGATGACCAGATATTCACCAGCGCCAATGCCGTGGACTGGGCCTGGCGACTCCTGCCGCAGTGGCGTCCCGAGGCGCGCATTTACGCTGTGGGCCGCGCAACCGCCCAGGCCTTGCGGCAATACACCAGCGCAAACGTGCACCAACCCGATACAGATTATTCCAGCGAAGGTTTATTGGCGTTACCCGAACTGGCGCAGCCCCAAGGTCGGGAAATTGGCATTATTACAGGCGAGGCCGGGCGCCAGAAACTGGAGCAAACACTGCAGGCGCAGGGTGCCAAGGTCACGCTGGTAAGCGTCTATCGGCGCCAGAACCTACCGGTGCCTCGGGCGCGTCTGGAGGCCTTGCTGGGTGAAGTGGATATGGTTTTTGTAAGTAGCGCGCAGTCGCTGGAGCATTTGCACAGCCTCACCCCGGCCGCCGCTCGCAGCCTGTTGTATAAGCTGCAACTGGTGGTTCCGAGTGCGCGTGTGGTAAAACGGGCGCTCGAATTGGGCTTTTCGCGCGAACCGATACATCCGGAACGCATGCATGAGGACGCTATAGTGGCCGCCTTGCAGCACTGGGTTGATCACGGCGGCAGCGGGCGCCAATAATGCTTGGGAAATTAAAGAGATTATGACCGAATCAGAGCAAACCGATAAACACCACGCCGAAAAGAAGAATAATCCGGAAAAGACACCCCAGAGTGGCCAAGGTGACAAAAGCGTTAAATCCGGCGACAAGGCAGCACCAAAAAAGCCGGCCACCCCTGCGCCCGCCAAAAAGCCGGCCAAATCCGGTGGCCGCGGCGCCGTGCTTCTGGCGCTGTTTGCACTGCTTGTAGCACTGGCCGCTGCCGCCGGCGTGGGCGCCATGTGGTACTGGGGGCAAATTCAGATAGCCAGTATCGGCGAGCGCGTCGATACCGTAGAGCGTGGCCTGGAATCCAGTGTGCAGGACGTGGTGCTGCCGAAACTGCAGAAACTGGCTGCTGCGCAAGATGAACTGAAGAAAACCAATAGCCAACAGAAAAGCACGCTGGGCAGCCTTGCGCAGAGCCTGACCCGCACGCGCGTACAGGTGGGCGAACTCACCGAAAAAGTCGAAGGCGGGCGGCGGCGCTGGCGCCTGCTGGAAATTGAAGACCTGCTGCTCGCCGCCAACGAACGGCTATTGCTGTACAAGGATGCGGGGGGCGCCCAGCAGGCGCTGGATCTGGCAAGTCGTCGCCTGGGCCAGTTGAATGACCCGCGGTTGTTCAAAATACGTGAACAGGTAATCGACGAAATAGCGGCACTCAACGCCCTGCCCAAGCCTGATATCGAAGGCATGGCGCTTGCCCTCACCAGCCTGATCGAACAGCTACCGGACCTGCCACTGGCCCGGCACGTCAGCAGTGATTACAACAGCACGGAAAAAGAAGACGACCTGAGTTTGGGGCAAGAACCCTGGCACCATTTTGTAGATTCCATGCGCGCGGCTTTGGCATCCATGGTGACGATCCGGCGCGAAAAAACCGATTACGAACCGCTGATGCCGGTGGATCAGAAATTCTTCCTGATGCAGAATCTGCAGTTAAAGTTACAGTCTGCCCGGTTATCGCTGTTGCAAAGGGAATCCCAGAGCTACAGTGCGGCGCTGGCGGAAGCCCGTGATTGGCTGAATAAATATCTTGACGTCAACGACCCGGCAGTGGCCGGCGCGATCCAGTCGATTGGCCAGATGCAGAAGATAGAACTGGACTGGGAGGTGCCGGATATTACCGCCAGCCTGGAAGCTATGCGCAGCTATTTGCGCGCGCAAACCGGGGAAAAAGCGCCGGCAGACAAATCCAGAAATCAAACAGACTCGGCCGACGCTGCTGCGGGTAGCGAATAAATGCGCCGCCTTGTTCTGATATTTTTCGCATTTCTGCTGCTGGGTGTCGGCCTGTCGCTGATATTCCGGGATCACAATGGCTACCTGTTGCTCGCCTACGGCGAATGGCGGCTGGAAACCTCCCTGTTCTTTGCCGTAGCTGCGCTTATTTTTGGCGTGTGGGCAGTGATCACCCTGTGGCAACTTGTTGTGGCTGGCGTGCTGCTGCCGCGTACCGCGCGTCAGTGGATGCACAAACGCCGGGCCCGCAAGGCCCGCCGTGCACGTGATGTGGGCTTGTTACGGCTACTGGAAGGCCGCTGGGCCGAGGCGGAAAATGAACTGACCGACCTGGCTGAAAGTAACGAGTCGCCGCAACTAAACTATTTGGCGGCTGCGCGCGCTGCGCAACGTCAGGGCGCGGTACGCCGGCGTGATGAATACCTGGGAAAAGCCGCCGCCCAGCGCGGCAGTTCCGAGGTGGCCGTGCTGCTGACCCAAGCCGAACTGCAAATGGCGCAAGGCCAGGATGCCGAAGCGCTGGCTAGCCTCTCGCGCCTGCGCGAACTCGACGCGAGCCACCCTTATGTGTTGACGTTGCTGGTGGAACTGTGTGAGCGCCTGCGTGACTGGGCATACCTGAAAGAGGTTCTGCCCATCGCCGCCAAAGCGGGTTTGCTGAGCACGCCACGCTGGATCGAGCTGGCCGTGCCCACCTGGAACCACGCCATGGCCGGCGCGGATCGCGAAAAACTGGAATCCCTCTGGAAAACCGTACCCAAGCGCCTGCGGCGCGAACCGGCCATGGTCCGGATCTATGCCAAAAGACTGCGCGCCGTCGATGCAGACGCCCAAGCCGCAGCGATTATTGAGAAAACCATGAAATCGCGCTGGGATGCGGGTCTGACGCTGCTCTATGGTGAGCTGAAAACCGAGGACCATACCGCGCAACTTGCGGCTGTGGAGGGTTGGCTCAAACAATACGGCGATGAGCCGGAGTTGTTGCTCGTAGCCGGCCGCCTGTGTCTGCGCAACCGGCTCTGGGGCCGCGCCCGCAGTTATTTCGAGAATAGCCTGAGCGGGCAATCCCGCCCCGATGCCCTGCTGGAACTGGGCCGTCTGCTGGACGATATCGACCAGGAAGCCGAAGCCAGCCAAGCCTATCGCCAGGGTCTGGAATTAGTGGTCGCCGGCAACGCCAAATAGTTTGAAGTGACTCTCACGCTGAATCAGGTCGTAGCGCCTCTGTGTTCATAATTGAAGCGGGTGAGTTGTCTGGGTGTATTCGAAGCTGACGCGATTTATGCGACACCTGAGTCATCGTTGGAACCGCTTAGTTTGATCTGCAAATACGGGTGAGTAAACGCATTCTAATAGCAGGCTGCGGCGATACCGGTCGCCACGTCGCCAAACGCATGCTGGCGAACGGCACCCGTGTCTGTGGGTTAGTGCGCAGTGCAGAAAGCGCAGAGGCCATTACAGCGCTCGGTGCGCAAGCCATAGTCTGCGATCTGGATGCCGCGATGCCGAAGTTACCCGCGGCGGATATTATTTACTACTTCGCGCCGCCCCCGCGTGAAGGCAAAACCGATCCACGCCTGGCAGGTTTTCTCGAAGCGCTTGGTCCGGTCCACCCGCAACGCCTGATCTACATCAGCACCAGTGGCGTTTACGGTGATTGCGCCGGCGCATGGGTAGACGAAACCACCCCGGTTAACCCGCAAACCGCACGTGCCACCCGCCGCGTTGCTGCAGAAAACCAGCTACAAGCCTGGGGCGGCCCGTGGATAATTCTGCGCGCGCCGGGCATCTATGGGCCAGGACGCTTGCCGCTGGACAAGGTGCGTGCGGGCGAGCCTGTGCTGCGGGACGAAGACTGCGGCTGGAGTAACCGCATTCACATCGAAGACCTGGCCGGGGCTGCAGTGCGCGCAGCCACCCAGGGCACGGTGCGAACTCTCTATAACGTCAGCGATGGCCACCCCATCAAAATGGCGGCCTACTACACGGCGATGGCACAACTGCTGGATTTACCGGCCCCACGCCAGGTCGACTGGGCCACCGCGCAGCGGGAATTCAGCGCCATGCGTTTATCCTTTCTGGCTGAATCGCGGCGTGTGGATAGCAGCCGTATACGCATGCAACTGGGGCTGAAACTGCTTTATCCCGACCTGTACAATGGGCTAAAAGCCAGTTTGCGGGCGTCGGATCCAGGGTAGTGCGCCATTCTGTTTGGACCTTATACAACCATGAAAAAAAGCTAAAAGTCGTCATTGCGAGGAAGCCCCGTGTAGCGGGGCTGACGCGGCAATCCAGTGGGGGAGCCGTATAACTCGCAACGACTCCGGCACTAGATTGCCGCGCTTCGCAATGACAGGTTTTCGGGCTCATCGCCGCTTAAGTAGCGTTAATTCCAACGCACTACACTAGCGTAGACGTGTGTAATAATCCGGCGGCTCGTAAATATTCTGCGCCTGCGGGACCACTTCTTCCAGCGACAAAACGCGGCTTTCGGATAACAGGCGTATGCCGGGACGGGTGAGCTCCACCTGCTGCAGAATCGGGAAGCCCTCGATAACCTCATAGGCTTTAAGCCACTCGGAGCCGGGCCGGTTGCCGAGGTTGATCATCAGGTTCCTAAACGCACTGAAATCAACATCCACGTCTTGCGTAACCCAGATGTCTATGACGAGTTCCCGCGTGGCCGGGTCACTGAGCCGGTAGCAGCGTGCCGGCCATGCGCCAATCGTGCGCGTGTCATTGGTGCGTGTAACCACTACTTCCGGAAGCTGGGCGCTACTGCGCAAATTCAGCGGCACGACTTGGTAGGTCTGCGTTTCGCGATTAACAATTGTGCTCGTGCTCGTGCTCGCGCGCAGGCTGGTAATAATGTAGCGGCTGCCGTCATCGCGCATAGTGCGGTCTTTGCCGAACCAGTGGGTTACCGTCGCCGGTTCGGCGTTATTAACGGATTCCTGTACCTGTACCCGCAAATCGGCCAGGGCGATGTTCGCGTGTGCGCCTAGAACCAAAAAGCTCCCGCAGAGAAATAACCGCAGGCTTTTTGTACGCATCCGTTGCGATTTTTTGCGCAATAAATCCATTTTCACCAGTCTGAATACGTTAACGCATACGAAATAGTTGCTTGTGGTATTTGTCAGGTATTTGTTCCTGTCAGCTTAGAGTAGCATTCCCGTTATTTCGCCACTACAAACCCAGGATTATGACGACACAATCAGGGCTGGTTATTCGCGTGGCCACTGCACAAGATTACGCCGCAATCAGCCGTTTGGAAAACCGCTGTTTCAGTGTAGATGCGCAAAGCCCCCGCAGCCTGCGTTATCTGCTGCGCCATGCGCATGCGCTTACCTTACTGGCCAGTAAGGTAAGCGCAACCGGCGGGTTATGTGATGCTGCTTTTTCGCCGTAATTCGCGTATTGCCCGGTTATATTCCATCGCGGTAGACAGCCAGTTCCGTGGCCACGGATTGGGCGAGGCACTGGTGCAGGCGACGGAGCAGGCCGCAGTAAATAAGGGCATCAGACATATTCGCCTGGAAGTGCGCCACAGCAATCAGGCTTCAAGACGCCTGTTTGCGCGTCTGGGATACGCTGAACGGGAGCAAGTACCGGGGTATTACCCGGATGAGGATGGCCTGCGCATGCAAAAAAATCTAACCCTGGATACACCAGCCCATGGCTGAGCCCATCCTGGTTGTAGAGTCGATCTCGGATTGGGGCGCAGCGCAGGCGCCCATAAGACTGGTAGACGCTGATGATTATCTGGTTGATCCCGCATACGCCAGGGAGGGTTACTACGTGATCAATCTCTGCCGCGGATACCGCTACCAGAGTGTCGGCTATTACTGTTCTCTGCTTGCCGAGGCCCGCGGGCATCGGGTTTCGCCTTCGGTATCGGCGGTGCTGGATTTATCCCGAAAAGCCTTGTACGGGGAAGACATCCGGCTGCTGGCCGGGGCCATCCAGCGCTTGCCGGCCAGCGCCCGCATGCAACCACCGGCCAAGCTGAAAGTATTCTTCGGACAATGCGAGGATGAAGACTGGCAGGAGTTTGCCCGGCGCGCGTTCGAGAGTTTTCCGGCACCGCTGCTGGAAGTTGAATTGCGCAGCAGTGCGGGTACGCTTTCGGTAACTGCGCTACGCCCCATCAGCCTGCGCGCCCTGCAGCCCCAGGAGCGCAGCTTCATGCAGGGCGCCTTGGCGGCGCACCTGGCCCGTGGCTGGCGGCGTCCGCGCCATCAGCGCCGTTATCGCTATGATCTGGCCATATTGGTGAATCCTGAAGAGGCGCAACCCCCGTCTGATGCGCGTGCCCTGCGCCATTTTGCGCGTGCCGGGCGAGAAGTCGGTCTGGCGGTGGAATTCATCCAGGCGCAGGATTTTGGCCGGCTCGCGGAGTTCGATGCCCTGTTTATTCGTGAAACCACGCGCATGAATCATCATAGCTACCGCTTTGCGCGCCGCGCGGAAAAGCTGGGGCTGGTAGTCATCGACGATCCCACATCCATACTGCGCTGTACCAACAAGGTTTATCTGGCGGAGTTATTGGCTGCTAAAGGCATTGCGGCGCCTGAAACCTGTATTTTCGGCGAGGCTGACGTAGGCAAGCTGGAACCCAGGCTGGGCTTTCCCATGGTGCTCAAGGTGCCTGAAGGGGCTTTTTCCAAAGGCGTATTCAAGGCCGATAACCCGCAGGAACTCAAACGGTTGGCTGCCCTGTTGCTAGAGGACTCGGAATTGGCGCTGGCGCAGGAATTTTTGCCCACCGAATTCGACTGGCGCATCGGCGTATTAAATGGCCAACCGCTGTATGCCTGCCAGTACCTGATGGCGGGCAAGCATTGGCAGATTGTGAAGCACGCCGAAGACGGCAAGTTTCAGGAAGGCGATTCACGCACGCTCGCAATCGCCGATGTGCCGCGCGAAGTAATCAAAATTGCCGTGCGGTCGGCTAATCTGATTGGCGACGGCTTGTACGGCGTGGATATCAAACCCACAGCCAGCGGCCCCAGGGTAATAGAGATTAACGATAACCCCAGTATCGATGCGCGAATTCCTGCGTCGACTGGAAGGGCGCGGTAGTGAAACGCGCCAGGCTGCGTTATCGCCTGATTCGTGAGGCCTGGCGCGCTTTGGTATCATGTCGGGCTTTCCCGGTAATGCTGTGCCAGTACTTACCACGACCATTCGCATAGACGAGGAAAAACATGAGTCAAAGAGTTCAGGCGGGCGATTTAAGCATTGGCAAGCCACTGCATGATTTAATCGATAAGGCCCTGCCCGGTACGGGTGTAGAAGCGGAGCAATTCTGGTATGCGCTGCAGGCCGCGGTGGAAACCCTGGGTCCCAAAAATGCCGCGCTGTTGGACACGCGCCGGGACATGCAGGAAAAGATCGACGCCTGGCATATCGAGCGCAAAGGCCAGCCGCACGACGCCGCAGAGTACAAGCAATTTCTGCAGGACCTGGACTATTTGCTGCCCGAAGGCGATGATTTTTCTGTATCCACGGAAAACGTCGATCGCGAAATAAGCACCGTACCCGGCCCGCAACTGGTCGTGCCCATTTCCAACGCCCGTTTTGCGCTCAACGCCGCCAACGCCCGCTGGGGCAGTCTGTATGACGCCTATTACGGCACCGATTTAATTCCGGAAGACAACGGCTGCGAAAAAGGCACCAGCTATAACCCCAAACGCGGCGAGAAAGTCGTCGCCCGCGCCGCCGCCCTGCTGGACGAAATTTTCATGCTAAGCGAGGGTAGCCACGCCGACGCGACGCAATACGCCGTCGATAATGGCAAGCTCGAGGTTTCGCTGGGTGATACCCAAACCACGCTGCAAAACAGCGATCATTTTGTTGGCCACGTCGGCGATGCGAGTACGCCATCCGTCATCTTGCTGGTCAACAACGGCCTGCACGTGGAAATCCAGATCGACGCCGAAGACGAGATCGGCAAGCGCCACACCGCCGGCGTGAAAGACGTGGTCATGGAAGCCGCCGTCACTACCATTCAGGATTACGAGGATTCGGTCGCAGCGGTAGACGCCGAAGACAAGGCGCAGGTTTACGGCAACTGGCTGGGCCTGATGAAAGGCGACTTGCAGGAAGAAATCAAAAAAGGCGGCAAAACCTTCACCCGCAAGTTGCACTCGGACCGCGAATACACTGCCGCCGATGGCAGCGAACTAAGCCTGCCTGGCCGTAGCATGATGCTGGTGCGCAACGTCGGTCACTTGATGACCACGCCCGCAGTAAAGGATAAAGACGGCAACGAGATTCCCGAGGGCATTCTCGATGCCTTCTGCACCGGCCTGATCGCGCTGCATGACATCAAACGCAACGGCCCGCACACCAACAGCCGCGCCGGCAGCGTGTATATCGTCAAGCCGAAAATGCACGGGCCCGAGGAAGTCGCCTTTACGGTGGAGTTGTTCGAGCGCGTAGAAGATGCGCTGGGCATGGATCGCAACACGCTGAAAATCGGCATCATGGACGAAGAGCGCCGCACCACGATCAACCTGAAAGAATGCATCCGCGCGGCCAAGGATCGCACCATCTTCATCAACACCGGCTTTCTCGATCGCACCGGCGACGAAATGCACACCAGCATGGAAGCCGGCCCCGTAGTGCCCAAGGGCGACATGAAAGCGGAAGCATGGATCAAGGCCTATGAGGACTGGAACGTGGACATCGGCCTGGAATGCGGCCTGCGCGGCAAGGCACAAATCGGCAAGGGCATGTGGTCCAAGCCGGACCTGCTCGCGGACATGATGGAAGAAAAAATCGGCCACCCCAAAGCCGGCGCCAACTGCGCCTGGGTGCCGTCGCCCACCGCGGCCACCCTGCACGCGATTCATTATCACCGCTGCGATGTGCTTGAGCGCCAAGCCGAATTGAAAGACCGTCAACGCGCTAGCCTGGACGACATCCTGACCATTCCGTTACTCGGCGACCGCAAGCTCTCCGACGACGAAATCCAGCAGGAACTGGACAACAACTGCCAGGGCATCCTCGGCTACGTCGTGCGCTGGGTGGACCAGGGCGTAGGCTGCTCCAAAGTGCCGGACATCAACGACGTCGGCCTGATGGAAGACCGAGCCACATGCCGGATTTCTTCCCAGCATGTGGCCAACTGGCTGCACCATGGCGTGTGCTCCCAAGCGCAGGTGATCGAAAGCCTGAAACGTATGGCCGCGGTGGTAGACCGCCAGAACGAAGGTGATGCGAACTACCATTACATGGCGCCAAATTTTGATGACTCGATCGCCTTTAAGGCCGCCTCCGACCTGATCCTGAAGGGCCGCGAACAGCCCAGCGGTTATACCGAGTCGGTCTTGCACGCGAGTCGCCGCAAGCTGAAAGCTCAGCGCGCGGGGTAAGTATAGAGAAGTGTAGGCGTGAACGAAAAAGCTCGGTATTTCCGGGCTTTTTCATGGCTGCTGCTTCTGTTAGGCGCAATTTAGCTCCGCTTTTGCGCCATTTGCATAAACGCATCGATATGCCGGTTGCCGCAGTCGGACACGCGGACCCCCAGGTGGATTTGCTTGGGTATGCCGGTGCGTCCGAGCTGAACCGGCACGATCGGCAGTTTCTGCGCGTATTCTTCGATCAGCCATTTTGGCAACGCGGCCACGCCGCGCCCGGTTGCCACAAGCTGCAACATGATGTCGGTGGATTCGATGCTCTTGTGCTTTTTGGGGCTGCGACGGGCCGGCACCAGCAGCTGGGTAAAGATGTCGAGCCGCGACGGATCGACCGGGTAGGAAAGCAGTATTTCGCTGCTTAGGTCGCTGGCACTCACATGGTTTTTTTGGGCCAGACGGTGACCGCGGCACACCGCAAGAACTTGCTCGTAGTCGAATACCGGCGCAAAAAACACTCCCTTTTTACGCAGTGGATCGGGCGTTACCAGAATGTCGATGTCGTGGTTAAACAGCGCGGCCATGCCGCCGAATTGAAACTGCTGTAACACATCTATATCCACGCCCGGCCATTGCTTTAGATAGGGTTCGACTAACCGCAACAGCCATTGGTAGCAGGGGTGGCATTCCATACCGATGCGTAGTTCGCCCTGGGCGCCGCTGGCAAAGTTGCCGATAACTTCGTCCGTACGTTCCAGTTGCGGCAGCAGCCGGCTAGCAGTGCTTAACAAGTAGTCTCCGGCGGGTGTTAGCCGTATACGCCGTCCCTCGCGCGTCCAGATCTGAATGCCAGTCTGGTTTTCAAGCTTCTTTATGGTGTGGCTTAGCGCCGACTGCGTTAGGTGTAATGAACGCGCGGCGGCAGTTAATGAGCCGTCGCGCTTGATCTGGCGCAGGATAGTTAAGTGGGTACGTTCAATCAAAATATGAATAATAGTAATATGTAAATGAGAAAATACCATTTCCATTCATTAATTGCCCGTCTTACTATGTCGCTACTAAACTAATTCAGGAGTTGGCTATGGCAAGAACCCACAATCTCGGCTTTCCACGCATCGGTGCCAAGCGCGAATTGAAATTTGCGACCGAGGCTTACTGGCGAGGACAAATAAACGCGGATGAGTTGCTGGCCAAAGGGGCGGAATTGCGCCAGCAAAATTGGCGTAGCCAGTCGCTACTGGACAGTGTGCCGGTAGGCGATTTTTCGCTATATGACCATGTTCTCGATACCAGCTTTCTGCTGGGCCACTTACCTGAGCGCATTGCCAATTTACCCGGTAGCGAACTGGATAATTACTTTCGCGTGGCGCGTGGGCGCTCTGTCAATGATGGCGACGCCACCCCTGTGCGCGCCGGCGAGATGACCAAGTGGTTTGATACCAACTACCACTTTATTGTGCCGGAAATAACCGCGGACACTCACTTCTCGCTCAACCCCGAACGCCTGCTGGTGCAGATCGAAGATGCGCGTGCTCAAGGCCTGACGCCCAAACCGGTTTTGCTGGGCCCGCTAACTTATTTATGGCTAAGTAAAGTCCAGGACGGCAGCAACAAGCTGGCGTTGCTGCAACGTTTATTGCCCGTTTACCGTGAGTTGTTTCAGTTGCTGAGCGAGCAGGGCGTCGAGTGGCTGCAATTGGACGAGCCGATTCTGGTTACAGAACTGAACGATGACTGGAAGCAAGCCTTCCAGAGCGCATACGCTGCGCTGGAAAACGCACCGGTGAAACTGTTGGTCGCTAGTTATTTTGGCGAGTTGTGCGAAAACATGCAGTGGGTGTGTGAGTTGCCGGTCGCCGGTTTGCATATCGATGCTGTCAACGGCCGCGATGAAGTGGATGCGGTATTGGCTGATTGGCCCAGCGACAAGGTTCTTTCGCTGGGCGTGATTGATGGCCGCAATATCTGGAAGGCCAATTTGAACGGCTTGCTGGACTGGCTGGAACCCATCGCCGCTGCGCTTGGTGATCGCCTGTGGCTGGCGCCGTCGTGCTCACTGCTGCATGTGCCGGTGGACCTGAATAGCGAGAAAAGCCTGGATGCGGAGATCAAGAACTGGCTCGCGTTCGCGCTGCAAAAACTTGAAGAGATCGCCATACTCGCGCAAGCCTTGAACCAGGGGCGCGACGCAGTAGCTTCCAAGCTGGCGAGTAACGCAGAGGCCATTGCCGGCCGGCGTACGTCCACGCGTGTTGCGGATACCAAGGTGAAACAGGCCGCGGCCGCCGTAACCCCGGAATCAGGCGCGCGCAAAAGCGCCTATGCGCAGCGCGTAGAGAGCCAACGTAAACACCTGAGCTTACCGGATTACCCAACCACCACCATTGGTTCGTTCCCGCAGACGCAAGCCATACGCAAGGCGCGACTTGCGCACAAGCAAGGCAAACTGGAGCCCACGGAATACGTTAAACAGATGCGTGCACAGATCGAATACGCGGTGCGCGAGCAGGAAGCGTTGGGTCTGGATGTGCTGGTGCACGGCGAGCCCGAGCGCAACGACATGGTTGAATACTTCGGCGAACAAATGCAAGGCTATGTGTTCAGCCAGCATGGTTGGGTGCAGTCTTACGGCTCACGCTGCGTGAAGCCGCCGATTCTGTTTGGCGACATTCAGCGCCCCAAAGCGATGACCGTGGACTGGATTAAGTACGCACAATCGCTAACCGATAAACCCATGAAAGGCATGCTTACCGGCCCGGTTACCATGCTCAATTGGTCATTCGTGCGTGACGACCAACCGCGTCGCGATACCTGTATGCAACTGGCGCTGGCCATCCGTGAAGAAGTGCAGGACCTGGAGGCCGCCGGCGTCAACATCATCCAGATCGACGAAGCCGCGCTGCGCGAGGGACTGCCGTTGCGGCGTTCACAATGGCAGGACTATCTGGACTGGGCGGTGGCGGCGTTTCGCGTGGCCGCCAACGGCGTGGCGGATGAAACCCAGATCCATACCCACATGTGCTATTCCGAGTTCAACGACATTATCGCATCCATCGCACAGATGGACGCAGACGTAATTACCATCGAAACCTCACGCTCCAACATGGAGTTACTGGACGTGTTCGATGAGTTTCAATACCCCAATGAGATTGGCCCAGGCGTTTACGATATCCATTCGCCGAACATTCCCGACCCGGCGCAAATCATTAATTTAATGACGCAAGCGGAAAAACGCATCCCGCGCGAGCGGCTTTGGGTGAACCCGGACTGCGGCCTTAAAACCCGCCAGTGGCAGGAGGTGGTTCCGGCGCTGGAAAACATGGTGCAGGCGGCAAAAACCCTGCGTAAGCGCGGGGCGTGAAGGTAGATTGCCCGGCGCTTTGAATTGCGCCGGGCAACCGGCTGGGCGAATTGGCTTTGGTTCTATTTGCCGGAATATTCAGGATGCTTTGGCTGTTCTATCCAGTCCCGGCGTTTTTCCAAAGGTACGTCCAGGTAGGTTTGCATGGCGGCCACACCGTCGTCGGACATCATGGTCTGAAAAAAGTCCGCATCCTCAATTGCAAGCCCGGTTTCCAGGTTGGTATCGCTGCCCCGGTACACCGCGTGTTTGATGCAGGCCATTGCCAGCGGTGGTTGCGCGGCGAGTTCCGCAGCGATGCTTTCAGCCCGCTCAAGTGCGTTGTCCGCCACTTCATGCACCAGCCCGAGTTCCAGTGCTTTCGCAGGCGGCACCACGCGGCCACGCAGCATGAATTCGATAGCGCGGCCCTCGCCGATTAACCGGGAAAGCCGCTGCGTGCCACTACCGCCGGGCAGAATTCCGAGCTTGACTTCGGGCAGGCCAAAGCGGTGGTCACCACTGTCCGCAATGCGGATATCGCAAGACAAACATAACTCGAAGCCGCCGCCCATGGCGTCGCCGTTCATGGCTACAATTACGGGTTTGGGCAGGTCTTCCAGGCCTTTTAACATGGCGTGATACGCCACGGTAAGGCTGGTACCCGCGGCGCGCATCGCTTCACGATCGCTGGCAGCCGCGTGCAGTTCCTCCACGCTGTAATGGGTAATGAATTTACCGTTTATGCCACCCGTTAATACCACCGCGCGAATTTCCGGCGCGGCGAATTGTTCGATTAGGGCGCCCAATTCCTGCGCCCCTTCGGCGCAGAAATAATTCATCGGCGGATTGTTATAGGTAGCGATAACTACGCCGTTGTTGTTTTCCGTGTTCCACAAAGCCATGGTTGTGCCTCGTTCTATATTGCTAAATTTTGTAACCGCCATCTACGCTGATTACCTGGCCAGTAATGCCGGCGGACTCGGGTGCGGCCAGCAGGGCGGCCATGGGCCCAAGTTCTTCCGGTTCCAGGATGCGTTTCTGGGCGTTTTCCTGTTCCATCATCGCCTTCACCGTGGCGGCATCGGTCTCGTAAAGTTCAGCTAATGTATCCCAATCCGAGAGCTGGGTATTAGTCCAGCCGGGACACAGGGTATTCACCGTTATCGAAGTGGGTATTTGGTAAATCATAGAACGCATCATGCCGATCAGGCCGTGTTTGCCGGCCGTGTAGGCCATCAGCCCGCCGCCACGTTTGGCATAGCCCGAGCCGTTGAAAATGATGCGGCCGTAATCCTGTTTTACCATATAGGGCAGGGCGTAGCGGCTAGCGTAATAGGCGCTGGTCAGGTTCAAAAATAGATTGGTTTCGAATAGCGCGTCATCGTGGGTGAGCGCGAGTTGCTGGTGCAGTTCTCCGGTAAGACCGCCGACGTTGTTCATGAGGATATCGATCTGGCCAAAGCGTTCAGCGGTGGTCTTGACCATGTTCTTGATGGATTCGGCATCAGTGGCATCGCTAATCACCGTGTCTACCTTGCGGCCCAAGGCCTCGATTTCGCCGGCAACGCTGTCCAGTTCGGACTGGGTGCGAGAGCTGAGCATGATGTCCGCACCCTCGCGCGCGATTTCCAGCGCAATCGCCCGGCCTATGCCGCGGCCGCTACCCGTGACCAGGGCAACACGTTTATCCAGTCGACCCATAACTTTTCCTTGTATTAATGTGTTGCCTCGACAGTACGGGCGTGAACGGTTGCCGACACCACCCTTACGGGTAAATCCATGCCCTCAAAATCAGTGTCCTGCGTCCAGGGCAGGGCGCCCAAGCCCGCACGCGGTGGGTGGCGAGGTGCCCGCCCACCGAGCTTTATTCCTCCCTCGACGAGCCCGCGCATGCCTCACGCTACGGCTGAACTGCGGAATTTGCGTATGCACTTCGGTTGGCGGGCGCGGTCGGGCTTTCGCATGCCCTGGCTGCTGGAAGTTGTGTAGCGCCGCGCATATTCCACGGCCCGGCATGGTATCTATTCTGGAATACGGATACAGGTGTACGCTTTTGCGCGATAAAACCATTCAGTTTTCTCTCGATAAACGCGCAAGCGCGGCTGTTAGTTCAGAAAACGGAATGCGCTCCTGCTCCAGGCGCAGGCAGTGCCCGTAGCGGTGTTCGCGCAGCGCGGCCAGGGTCACTTTTTCGTTCCCGGTAAGCTGTTGCCAATTTGCATCGGAGCGAGCTGCCGTTGGCTCGTCGACGGCGAGCTCACGATAGCGAGCCAGTAAACGCTCGTGCATTAACAGCGACTCGGTTTGCGGATAATAGCCGCGCATGCGCGAGAGTATCGCGAAGCCATGGGTGTCTATGTCGCCCCAATAAATTATTCGTTTGCCCGTAAGCCAGGGGATGTTTTTGAGTACGCCCAAGCCGTGGCCCAGACCGAACACAACGATGGCGTCGTTAACGTCGGGAAAGGCCAGCCCATTGGATTTGTTCTCGGTGACGAACACGGTGGCGCAGGGTGGGTCTAGCAGTTGGAAGTCCGATTGCACTAACGTCATATCGCCAATGCTGCGGTAATGTCGGCGCAGCGCGGGGTCGAGCAGCCTTAGCCGAATGCCAGGCTGGTCGTAGCGCAAGCCCAGGCGATGGGCGAATCGATGCCTGGGCGCGGGCGCTTCGGTTTCCTGCATTGCCGCATCCGGCAGCGCCATGCGCAGCAATTCATCCAGGATTTTCTGGTGTGATTCAATAAACTTGGTATCTATGCCGGGAATGTCCAGCGCACGCAGGTATTGATCCGGTCGTGGATGGGCGGTAAACCACTCGCAGACCGTGAGTAACTGGCCCCAAACCGGTTGCACTGCGAGCCCGGCCATGGGCTTGCTGTGCAACCATTCGAGTAATGCCGGAAGCCGCGCGTAGGTGGCTTCAATCTGCGCGGCGAAGTCTGTAAATTCGTCCGCGCGCCCGGCCAAAGCCAGACAGTCTGCGCGCGATTCTATCCAGGCCTTAGCCGGGATGCGCTGCGTGCCCAGCTTGCGTAGCCGCTTATCCGTGTATTCCAGCCGGTAGCCCGCGGATTTTTTACTGCGGGCGCTTGCCTCCAACGCGCTAATCCATTGCTGCACACCCGCGTAATCGCTTAGTAATGCGCGTGATGAAGGGGGCGCGAGTGCAATCTGCAAGGGATAGCTTTCCTCGCCACCCAACCACTCGCCGAGCAAGCGTCCGCTGTCCCAGTGTTTACATGCTACGGCCTTGATTTCTGCGGATGTACGCATGCTGATTTAATGCTTCTCTGGCTGCAGCGGTGATCAAAAAGATTACCTGATTATGCTTCAAACTCAGCCGGGTGGCGTCAAGCCCCTGACCTCGTCACCCCGGAAGCCGCTGCGCTCAGCTCGCGTTGCTCGGCTCCGCATTTTCCGGCATGACGGGCTAGCTGAGTTTGGGACATAATCAAGAAAGATTGAGAGGTTACGTACGAGACTCAGATGGCAGCGTCTTATGCTGTAGGGCAAGTCTGTGACTTGTGTGCTGCGCTTAGCTCGCTACGCTCGGGCAAGCGGCACGCTTGCCCTGTAATCGGCTCGCGCCATCGATATTGTGCGAAAACTGATTGCTACCTGAAGGCGTACATAACCACTAAAGATTATGACTGTAAAACACAGACTTGCCTTGTTGTGCCGGTCTGATTATCCCAGCCGCCGCGCTTTTTCCTCCAGATACTCTTCGATGGTTAGATTACGTAAATAAGAGCGATTGTCCTCGGCGTAGACGAAGTGCACGGCGTGGATGTATTGCTCGATCACGTTGACCTTTTGCAACGGCGTGACGATGAGCAGTTGCAGGTTGAGTTTGCCGAAAAGTTCCAGCCCGTAGCGGGTGGATTCGTCCGAGCCGCGCCCGAAGGCTTCGTCGATAACCACGAAGCGAAACGAGCGCGAGCGGGTCTCGCCCCATTCCAGCCCGAACTGGTAGGCCAGGCTCGCGGCGAGCACGGTGTAGGCGAGCTTTTCCTTTTGCCCGCCGGACTTGCCACCGGAGTCCGGGTAAAACTCTTTTTCGCTGTTGTCTTCGCGCCAGCGTTCGCTGGCCGCAAAGCCGAACCAGTTACGCACATCGGTTACTTTCTGCGTCCAGCGCGCATCGGCTTCCACAGTGCCGTCGCGGCCGCGGAAACGCTCCACCAGCGTTTTCACGCGGTAGAAACGTTGCTCCGAGTAGATGTCGTCCTCGCCGAAGCTGGATTCCAGAATGCCGA
Source organism: Salinisphaeraceae bacterium (assembly GCA_041688215.1). Taxonomy (GTDB): domain Bacteria; phylum Pseudomonadota; class Gammaproteobacteria; order Nevskiales; family Salinisphaeraceae; genus JBDNIO01. The sequence goes on from JBDNIO010000067.1 coordinate 18,153, forward strand.
CAAGCTGCTGGCGGAATTCGCGAATCTCGACGTCCTGGGTGCGCTCGCGTTGCAAACTAATGTAGGTGCCGGTGTTGTATTCCACCGCGCGCAGCGATTTATTGATGCGGTCGATTTTTTCGCCGATGGCTTCTTCCTGTTCGGCGAGGCGGTTTTGCAGCAGCGCCAGGCCCTGGATCGTGTGTTCGCGCAACAGTTCCGCGAAGCGTTGGCGGTGGCGCGGCAGGTCGTCGGCTTGCAGACGCTTCAGCATGTCGCGGTATTCGCCCAAGGCTTGCGGGCTGGCGTCGAACTCGGTGGTTTCGGCCGGGTAATCGCGGCGAAATTCGGTCATGCGCGCGGTGAGCGTATCGGCCGCCGCGCGCAGGCGTTTGTCCAGCGCGTCGATTTGGGCCTGCAGGGTCTCGCGTTGTTCGCGCTCGCGCAGGTTCAAATTCTTGAGCGTGAGTTCGTCCCCCGTATCGAGCATGCGCGCGTCCAGGCGCGGGAAATGCTGTTCGCGTAATGCCGGGTGCAATGCTGCGAGCGTGGACTGCGCATCGGCGATATTGCCCTGCGCCTGTTCCAGGCTTTGCTCGGCCTGCGCGATCTTGCCAAGCTGTGCGTTGAGCTGATCCTGAAGCTCAACGATGCGGTTTTTGCCCGCCTGCAACTGCTGCTCCAAGGTTCGGAGCTGGTCGCTGGCAGCGCGTAGCTGCTCGCGTTCGGTTTCCAGCCGCTGTATTTCGCGCGCCGCGGCCTGCCAGTGAATTTTCTCGTAGCTGGTGTAGCGCAGCAGGTCGCGCAGGTCGTCCCGGCGCTGCTCGCGCTGGGCCAGTTTTTGTTTTATCCCGGCAATCTTCTGCCCGGTTTGCTGGATGTGTTGCTCTGCGGCGCGTATTTGTTCGGACAAGGCTTGCAGCTTGCTCTCGATATTCCAGCCGAGTACGTAACGGCTGCGGTCGGTGAGCGCGTGGCGGTCGTCTTTTTCGTGTCGGCGGCCGCCGCTTTTCATTTGACCGGCCGCGGTAAGCGCGTTCTTCTCGCGCTGGAAACGGGTCAGGTCATCGCAGCACACATAGTCGAAGCGCCTGGTCAGCTCGCGCGTTAACCAGGCGTAGTATTCGCTGTCGGACTTGACGGTCAGTTTGCGCACCAGCGACTCCGGCGCGACTTGCGGCAAGCGCGTGTCGGTTTGGGCCTCGACGCGGAAATACACCAGCCGCCCGCCCAATGCCGTGCGCTCCACATAGCGGGCCACCTGTGCGGATAAGTCCTCGGGCACCAGCAGACTCAATGCAAAGCCATGCAGCACGCGTTCGATAGCGCCTTGCCAGCCGGCTTCGTCTTCGCGCACCTCGATCAGTTCGCCGGCGAAGGCAAGACGTTGTTCGCCAACATCGAGCGCCTCGCACAGCGCGCTGCGAATTTCCAGCTGCACTCGGGGGATGTTGCTGCGCCGGGCTTTTATTATTTCGAGATCACGCGCCAATTCTTCATGCGCCTTGCGGGTCTGTTGCATTTGCACCGCGGCATCGACCCGCGCCTGGTCGAGTTCGGCCTTTTCCTGGTCATCACTGTCCAGGGCTTGCTGTGCGCTTTGGCGGTTGCGGTGGAAGCTGTCGTCGTTGGCGGCCACCGTGAACTCCAGCCGCTCGCTCAATTTACGATAATTGTCTGCCGCCGCCTGGCGCTGGCGGCGGGTTTCGTTTTCACGGCTGATCGCGTTTTCGATTTCTTTCAGGCGGTCGCCGCCGGCGGCGCTGAGCGCCAACCGTACTTCGTCCTGTTGTCCGCGCACGCGGTCCAGATCCGTCTGCAGGCGGTCCCGGCGCTCGCGGCGTTTGTCCAGGTCCAGGATTAACTCGGTCACCTGTTCGGTAAGCAGGGCGTGCGCGGTGTGTGCGAACCAGCCGGCGAGCGCGTCGCGGTCGCCGCGTGTGGCCTCGGCTTCATCGGAAGTCGCCTGATGGCGTTCGCCGAGTTCGACTATCGGCTGCAGGCGCTCTATCTGGGTCTGGGCTTTGAGTACCGCGTCGTGTGCGGCATTCAAATTATCGAAGTCGGCGAGCAACTGATCGAGGGTCTCGTCTACCGCGGCTTCTTCGAGCATATGCTGGCGCACAAACGCAGTGAGGTCGCCCACCGATTTCATCGATACGGTCTGGTAGAACAGCTCCAGCGCCTGGCGCGATTCCAGCCCCAGCAACCGGCGGAAGTGCTCGGCGTATTGTTCGAAGCTGTCTTTGATCTCGACGTGTTCGGTCTCGCGCAGGCGCTTGCGCAGTTGTTTGATTTTGCCGCCGAAATCGCCGAAGTCTTCGGCGATACTCAAGCGCCGCTCGGCGGCAATAAACAGGCGCTCCGGGTTGCGTTCGCCCGGTTTAAGCCACCAGACCTGGGCCAGGGTCACGTGGCGGTCGAAACCGGCGTTGTAAAAATGCGCCAGCAGCACCGTGTATTGTTTTTCGTCGCGCAGGAAGCGGCCCCGGGATTGGCGGCTGACTTCGTCCTGGGTGGCGCCGTACGCGCCGCGCACGTATGTGTAGGGGCTGCGCTCCTGGCGCTCGGCGCCGGCGGCCTTGTTGTAGGTGATGCGGTGGCTGGGAAACAGCAATGTAGTCAGCCCGTCCACCAGCGTGGATTTGCCCGAGCCGATGTCGCCGGTAAGCAGCGCGTTGCGCCCGTTGGGCTCGATCACCCAGGCGCGGCCGTCGAACGTGCCCCAGTTGTAGCACTCGAAGCGCGCCAGGCGAAAGCCGGCCAGGCTGTCTTCGTCGGCGAAATCCAGTAAGTCGTCCTGCATGCTTATTCGCTGTCCACGTCCAGGCCTGCGTGCTCGCGGTATTCGTTCAGCTTGGTTTCCAGGTCCGCTAGCCATTGCGCATCCACCAGCGCCTTGATGATGCGGCGTACTTCAAACTTTGCCGAATCGTTTTGCAAGGGGCGCAGCAGCCCGAAGCCTTCGGCCTGGCCGAGCAGCCGTTCGATTTGTTCCAGGGTTTTGGCTTCGTTGTTGCTGGCGGGCATGAACAGGCGCATGTCTTCGATCAAAGTCTCGCGGGTGACGATCAGCCGGGTTTCGTCGCCGCCCGCGTCCAGTTCCAGCAGGCGTTTGCGCAGCAGCACCAGTAATACCGATAAGCGAAACGACAGGTTATGCCGCGGGATGAGCCGGGGCAGGGGCGACTCGTCAGCAGCTTCCGTTTCCGATGCTTGACGCAAAAACGCATAGCCCTCGGCCTCGTCCAGCAACAACTCCAGGCCGATCACCGCGCAATAGTCGCGCGCACTCGCCTGGTCGGCCAGCAGGTCGCGCCAGGTCTCGGGTTGGCGGTCGCGATACACCGGGCCTTTGTAAAGATTAACTATGGCGGCGGCGGTGGGGTTGGCGATGGTGTCGATCATCGCGTGAAGATTGCCTGAGGCAGCCGCAGCCGGCGAACCGCGCCGCGGGTCAAGCGCAACGACACCGGCGTGTCTTCGCGGTCGTCGATTGTGGCGCGCTCGTCACGGCTGGCCAATTCCAGATAGCCGATTACCTCGGCCAGTCCTTCCTGCGGCGGTTCGGCTTCCAATACGGCGGACAGCGTGATTTGCTCGCGCCCGGCGAGCAGGCGGGTGACATTGGCACGCAGGGTTTCCAGGTCGACGAATGACTGGGTAAACAGCGCGTCGACGCTGCCCTCTGCGTGTCCCACTGCAATGGCGGCGTCTTCCAGCCGTGTTTCGCTGGGCGGCGTGTACAGGCGTCGCGACATCAGGCTACTCAGTTCGGGTTTGACGTCATCCAGCCAGGCGACTGTACCGGCAGGTGGTTCGTCCTTGAGCGTAACCGCCAGGCGTTCAATACGCCCGGCCAGCTCCCCGATGCGGCGGTTTTGGGCCCAAACCCGGTCATCGAGGAACTTGCGCAGTTGCTCGTTCAGACGGCTTAAGCTGCGTTGGACCTGTTCCCCGGCACCGGTTAGCCGGGAGATCAAACGCTCAAGCATGGGATCGCGTTCGATGCGCTCCAGCGCCGGCAGCGCCAGCACGCGTTCGAGCAGGGTGCGCAGGTCGCGTTGCTCGGCCGGGTTCAGCAATAGCTCCCAGAACGCACGGAAACTGCGGCCTTCGTCGGATTCGGCGATGATGTCCTGCTCGCTGAAAATCTCGTCCAGCAACATGCCGCGGGTGCTTTCACTTGTGGCGATGCGCTCGCGCGTGGCGCGGTCGAGGCCGCGGAAATTTTCCTCCACCTGCCGGAAATCAGCCAGCAGCCGGCGCACGGTGTCTTCCAGGCGCAGGAAGCGTTCGCGCACCTGCGTGTCGTCCAGCGTATCCAGCTTGCCGGCGCGCACCCGCTCGATCTGCGTATCGAGTGCCGCGCGCTCGGTTTGCAGGCGGGCCAGCCGCTCGGCCTGGGTTTCATCGCCTTCCTGTACGATCTCGCGCAGTAGCGCAAACATCGCCCGCAGACGCGATTCCGTGCCTACGAATTCGCGCTGTTCCAGGCCGTCGAGCAACTCGATCGCGCGTTCGGTCGCCGGGGTTAAATCGTAGGCCGGTTCGTCGCCACGCGCAGGATAGTACTTGCGCAGAAAAGGCAGTTCCGGGCGGGTCCAATCGTCCAGGTATTTCGCGGGCGGTTTAGGGTAAATGGCCTCGCCTTCACGCTCGCGCAGTTGATAGAGATAATCGCCCAGCTCCGATTCCAGCTCCGCCTGGCGTAATTCCCGCCGCCCCGGCGCGATAAACACACGCTGCAAAAAGCCGATAATCAGCGGCAGATTCTGCGCCGCCAACAACCGCAGCAGCGGGTGGTGTTCGCGCAAGTAGCGGACGTGATCGTGATCGAGCGGGCTGGGCATGCGGCTAAGTTATCGCGTATTGCGAGATTCCGACAAATTTTGCGTCTTGGCAAACCGGTGCAAAAGCGGCAAACTGAATTTCCGTATTACGTCCGTAGAGTGCGGTTTAGCTGAATCTGAAGGAGTTATATGGCACAAGCCCCAGTGAATTCGCCTTTGGCCGGCGTGGTGCAGAGCATCGCGGTTGAATCCGGTGCGACGGTGCATACGGGTCAGGTTCTGGTTTGCGTGGAAGCCATGAAAATGCTGCACCAGATTGTAGCGCCGCAAGCAGGCACCGTATCGGCGTTGGACGTGGGTCTCGGCGATCAGGTGGACGAGGGGCAGGTGCTGTTGCGGCTTGCGCCAGGGCCATCCGGCGTGGAAAGTCGCGCACCGCAAACGCAGAGTGAAACCGACGACACCGGCGGTGAGTTGGCTGAGATACGTGCACAGCATGCGCTGGGCCTGGACGCGGCCCGCCCGCAGGCGGTGGCCAGGCGTCGTGACAAAGGCAGGCGTACGGCGCGCGAGAACATCTCGGATTTGTGCGACGCGGACAGCTTTATTGAATACGGGGCGCTGGCAATCGCTGCCCAGCGCAGCCGGCGCAGCGAGGACGAACTCAAACGCGACACGCCGGCCGACGGCATGGTCACCGGCATAGGCCGTATTAACGGCGAACATTTCGAGCCGGACAGATCGCGTGCCGTGGTCATGAGTTACGACTACACGGTGCTCGCCGGCACCCAGGGGTTTCAGAATCATCGCAAGACCGACCGCATGGTGCAGGTGGCGCGCGAGCAGGGCTTGCCCGTGGTGTTCTTCGCCGAAGGCGGCGGTGGGCGGCCGGGCGATGTGGATGTGAATCTGATCACCGCCGCGCAACTGGAAGTGACCAGTTTTGCCGAGTTCGCTCGCTTGAGCGGCAAAGTGCCACTGGTCGGCATTAACGCCGGCTATTGTTTTGCCGGCAACGCCGCGTTTTTTGGCTGCTGCGACGTAACGATTGCGACCCGGGATTCCAATGTCGGCATGGGCGGGCCAGCGATGATTGAGGGCGGCGGCCTCGGGCAATTCAAACCCGGTGAAATCGGTCCTGCCGATGCGCAGTCGGCCAATGGAGTAATCGATATCCTGGTGGAAGACGAGATACAGGCGGTGGCAGCCGCTAAACAGTATCTGGGGTATTTTCAGGGGGCGATCGTGCCCGCGGGCGCACCAGAGCCAGAGAAACTGCGCGACTGCGTACCGGAAAACCGCAAGCTGACGTATGACGTAAAAAAGGTTATCCAAACCCTGGCGGATACCGACTCGGTGCTGGAGTTGCGTGCCGGTTTCGCCCGCAATCTGGTTACCGCGCTAATCCGTGTTGATGGTAAACCCTTAGGCGTGCTGGCGAACAATCCGAAATATCTGGCCGGCGCGATTGACAGCGCGGCGGCTGACAAGGCCGCGCGCTTCATGCAATTGTGTAACGCACATGGCATACCGTTGCTTACCCTATGCGATACGCCCGGCATTATGGTGGGTCCAGAATCCGAGAAAGCCGCGACCGTGCGCCACGCCGCACGTCTGTTTGTGGTCGGGGCCAATATACAGGTGCCATGGTTCGGAATCGTGTTGCGCAAATGCTATGGCCTGGGCGCCCAGGCTATGCTCGGCGGCCATCTCAAACGTCCGCAATTTACCGTGGCCTGGCCCACGGGCGAGTTTGGGCCGATGGGCCTGGAAGGCGCGGTGCGGCTGGGATTTCGGCGTGAGCTGGAAGCGATTCAAGACCCCGTCGAACGCGAGCAGCGTTTCGAGCAGATGGTGGATAAAATGTATGCCCACGGCAAAGCGGCGAACGTAGCGACTTATTTTGAAGTGGATGATGTGATCGATCCGGCCGATTCCCGCCGCTGGCTGGCGGATGCATTGCAGGGACAGCCGCCTGCCGCGAGCCGACATACTCCAGGGCGTGGTTTCATAGATAGCTGGTAACCGGTATACGCTTGAATGAGTGGCCCGCCCATGAAAGTATTTCGGCATCAATATTTATAACGTAGATAAACAATGAAGTTATACGACTGGGTTATCGCCCCCAACCCGCGCCGGGTGCGCATGTATCTGGCGGAGAAGGGTATCGAAGTTCCCACCGAGCAGGCCGCGGCGCCGACTGATATGGATTTGCGGGCGGACTATTTGGAAAAGTCGCCGCATCGCACCGTACCCATGCTGGAACTGGACGACGGCACTTGCATTGTCGAAGCTATGGCGATCTGCCGCTACTTTGAAGCACAGCACAGCGAGCCGCCGCTATTCGGGCGCGATCCGGCCGAACAGGCCGTGGTGGAGATGTGGGAACGCCAGGCCGAATATCAGGGCATGCACGCTGGTGCCGAGAGTTTTCGCAACAGCCACCCCGCGTTCGCCGGCCGTGCCGTGCCCGGTTACCCGGATCCGATAGCGCAGATTCCCGAACTGGGCGAGCGCGGGCGTTATCGCTTTAATCATTTCCTGAAAAAGATGGATCACCGTCTGGCAGAAGTTGAATTTCTTGCCGGCGGGAATTTTTCCGTAGCCGATATAACCGCATTTTGCGGACTCGACTTCGTACACAAATTTCGTCTGCCCATCCCGCCGGAATTAACCCACGTTCAGCGCTGGTTTGAGCAGGTTAAAGCCCGGCCCAGCGCGGCAGCAACCCAGGCCTAACCGCGAGCGCTGACCAGGTGATTGTCCCAATGGCTATTCTGGGTATTGGCGAGCACTTTTCGTATGCCTTGCGGGCTGATGCGATTGATTTGGCCGAGGCCGGTACTCACCAGAAAGGCCTCGCCGTCCGCACTCAGATTGGCGCCGCCTGCATCAGCCAGTGGCAGCGCCTTTAGAAACCGGGCCTGACGCGCATCCCAGAGGGTAACCAGGCCGCCGTGCGGACAAGTGACCATCGCCACGCCGGACTGCGGATGCACGCACACGCTGGCGGTATAGGCCTGCATCTGACGTTGCGTGGAAAGCGGCGCCATGGCGGTACGCAAAGCCTGTCCACGGCGGTGAAAACCCACCAGCGGCACCTGGTCAGTAACCGGCCCCTGGTGCTGCATGACCACCGCGACTTCGTCCTGCGCCCCGGCTTCATTAGGCGTGACCCACAAATGGCGCATGCTGAGCTGATGATGCGGTGGCGCAATCTGCTCCAAGAGTTCGCCGCTATGCCGGTCTACATAGGCCAGCGAGGGTTGCATGGTATCCAGATTAAGTGGGTCGCGGCCGCGGTCGGGGTGGGTTTGCAGGCCGCCGTTGGCTACGACTAGCGTGTTGCCGTCGGAACTGAGCCGCAGGTCATGTGGGCTGATGCCGCCGCTGCTGAATTCGCGCACGATTTTGCCACTTTTTAGCTCGCGTTCAACGATTACTCCGCGTGCGTTTTCAAAATCGTTTTCGCTGGTATACAGATATTCGCCGTCGGGGCTGAAACAGCCATGGCCGTAGAAATGCCGACCGCGCTCAGCGTGCAGTGTACGTACCAAGCGCTTTTCGCGTAGGTCAATTTGCCAGGCCAGCCGCCCGGGCCGGCGTGCGTAGAACACGACCTGTTTAGCGTCGGGGGCCAGAGACACGCTATGCGCGCGTTCGGGTACCGGGTGCTTGAACACGAGGTTCGCATGTTAGTGCACCATTCTTTCTGTAATTTGGTTTGAGTCCGGTAGGGCGACAGGCCATCCGCTATTCTTTCGTTGGATTGTTAGCGCAAACACACGAAAGGAAAAACAGATGACCTGTCGAATAGAGAATACCGAAAGTGA
>JBDNIO010000068.1:0-32557 GCA_041688215.1 Salinisphaeraceae bacterium
TCACCCTTGGACTGGCGTGTGCCTCGAAAAAACAGCCATCCGCTATACAGCAATAGCCACGGAAAAATAAAGCCCAGAAAACCGAACAGGCTGAGCAATACGTCGGCAAACCACGCGCCTGGTACGCCAAAGATATTGGAGACAGGCCGCCCCGACCCCAGGCCGGACCACCCCGGATCAGCCGCGTCGTAACTGATCAACGCCGCCAGCAAAAACAGGGTACAGGCCGCGGCGCCAAACAATACCGCCTCGCGCAGCAACCGCCCCAGGCGTTGCTGGTAGCGATTGGGAGCCTGCTCGGACGCTTTCGTGCGTCTGGCTGCGCGTGCCATCAGGCGCGCTCATCCGGAACCAAGGCCCGGATATGCTGATCTATTTCGGCCATTATCATAGTCGCGAATTATAACTTAGTCGGCTCGCACCCCGCTTGAAAGCGGTGCACTGCATCCACATATTATTTATATTAGACTCAAGCATGAGGCGGGTACAGTGCCCTGACCGGCTAATATATTAAAACACTTCGGCGCTTTTTTGCCCCTGGTGGCGTTGCAGATCGTCGCAATAACTAATGCTATTACTCCTCACTGCGCCTACCCAGGAACAAAAAATCACTCGAAGTTCTTTCAATCTATTAACCGAACAGAACACCAGCCGATAGATACATCATGGGAATAAGACATTTTATTCTGACCAACGACGGCCGCATCGAGGAATTTTCCGAAGATGAGGCCGCAGAAGTCGCCAACGGCAGTTCTGTGTTGTCGCAGTTCGCGGATTCTCGGCTGCGTTATGTACAAGTCGCCTACGACGAAGAAACCGACAGCAGCGGCGAACTCAAAGTGCGCACCATGGGCGCGGTCATCACCTTTGACGAAGAAGGCCGCATCAATGGCGCGGGCTCGCCCAACAAAAAATCGGAGGCGCTCTCGCGTTTCGAACACGACGCCTGCGTGCAGTACGCGTTGCGCGAAACGCTACCGGAACACTACGCATTGAATTAGGCATTGATTCCGAGCGCCGGTCCGCGTACATAAGGGGCATGCCCTGGACGCCCCAAACCCTGAATTCGCTCGACGCGGTTGCCGCCAGCGAATGGACCGCGTTATTGCCAACCATCAACGGCTGGCGCTACCCCTTCTCCAGCCACGAGTTTCTGCATACCCTGGAAACCACCGGCTGCGTCGGCGAAGAACTGGGCTGGCAACCTCGGCATTTATTGCTGCGCGACAGCAATGGCCGCTTGCGCGCGGCCGCGCCACTGTATGAAAAATTCAATTCCTACGGCGAATTCGTATTCGATTTTTCCTGGGCTCAGGCCTACCGCCAGACCGGGCACAGCTATTATCCGAAACTCGTTTGCGCCGTACCCTACTCGCCTGTAACCGGTCCAAGATTACTAGCCGACAGCGAGGACGCGCGCACCGTACTTTGCGAACACTTGCTGGCACTGCCTGCCGCGCAACAAGCGTCCTCTCTGCATATGCTGTTTGCGGGTGCTGACGACTACACCCAACTGCAAAAACACGGCGCCGTCCTGCGGCGCGATTGCCAGTATCAATGGTTTAACCGCGGTTATGAGGATTTTGACGAGTTCCTCGCCGCGCTGTCTTCCAAGCGGCGCAAGGAAATCCGGCGCGAACGCCGGCGCGTGGCCGAAGGCGGCATCCGTATGCGAGTACTGGCGCCCGCAGAAATTGATGATGCGCTCTGGCAAACGCTGTATCTGTTCTACAGCCGCACCTATCTGGTACGCGGCCAGCGCCCCTATCTGACGCCGGAATTCTTTCTTGAAATCGGCCGCAAATTACCGGACCAAGTGTTGTTTTTTGTAGCCTACCGGGGCAACGAACCACTAGCTATGGCGTTCATGCTGCGCGATCACGACACCCTCTATGGCCGCCACTGGGGCTGCCTGCAGGATTACCACAGCCTGCATTTTGAGACCTGCTACTATGCCGGCATAGACTATTGCATCCGTCATGGCTTACGCCGCTTTGATGCCGGCGCCCAGGGCGAACACAAGATACGTCGCGGTTTTGAACCCATGGCCAGCTACTCCGCCCACTACTTGCTACACACCGGCCTGCAGGCCGCGGTGGCGGATTTTGTACAGCGCGAAGGGTCCATGGTGGCTGATTACCACGCCGACCTGCGCCGCAACTGCGCCTTTCCGGACGCCGCCGAGGTACAGCTTTGACCGCCCTGCGTCTGTACTGGCTGGACCCGGCCGACCCGGATGGCGCTTTTCCCGACCCCAGCATGGCCCTGGAGCAACCCAACGGCCTGCTTGCGATGGGCGGAGATCTGTCGCCAACGCGTCTGCACAACGCCTACGCCGAAGGCATATTTCCCTGGTATAACCCGGAAGAATCGATACTCTGGTGGTCCCCCAACCCACGCGCGGTGTTCGCGACCGATAAAATACATATATCGCGGCGATTGGCGCGCACTCTGCGCAAAGGCGATTTCGCGGTCACGCTGGATCGTGATTTCCCCGCGGTACTGGCGGGTTGCGCAGGCACGCGCAGCACCAACCCCGGCACCTGGCTAGGGAGTGAAATGCGTAGCGCCTATCACCGCTTGCACAACAACGGCGAGGCCCACTCGGTAGAAGTCTGGCGTGACGGGCATCTGATCGGCGGGCTCTACGGCGTGTCCCATGGCCGCATGTTTTTCGGCGAATCGATGTTTTCGGCTGAACCGGACGCATCCAAAATCGCTTTGGTGTTATTGGCGCGGCAATTGGCCGCCTGGGGCTTTCCCTTGATGGACGGCCAGGTCGGCTCACCGCATCTCTACCGCATGGGCGCCTTCGATATGCCGCGCGACGATTTTGTACACCTGCTGCGTGAGGTGCGAACCCAGGTGGCACCGCCTGCGCCCTGGACATTCGATATTGAGGTGCCCGGGTCTGCACAACACCTGCCCAAATAATGTGGTCACCGGCGGCGGCATCCAGCGCGCGTAAATTCGCGTAAAACCTGCATAAATTGATTCACAGCGCACTTTCCCCGATAATCGCGCGCCCTCACCTTAAAAGAGAACGACGGAGTACATGGCAAAGGAAGAACATATCGAGATGGAAGGCACGGTGGTTGAAACCCTGCCCAACACCACATTCCGCGTTAAGCTGGAAAACGGCCATATCGTTACGGCCCATATTTCCGGCAAGATGCGCAAGCACTATATTCGAATTCTGCGCGGTGACGCGGTTACCGTGCAGCTCACGCCTTACGACCTGTCCAAGGGCCGTATCACCTACCGCGGCCGCTAAAACACCTTTACCACTCAGGCTTGCAGTCCAAGGCAAGCCTTGCACGCACCCGCCGCCGGCATGTCGTCCCCCACGCTAAGTAAACAACAAATAGAAGCCCTTGAAACGCGGCTTGCCAGCCTGCGTGCCGAACTCGAAGCGGCTATTTCCCAGGGCAAGGAAGGCGCCGCGCCGGTGGAACTGGACCAGACCCGTGTCGGGCGCCTGTCGCGCATGGACGCGATGCAGGGTCAGGCCATGGCGAAAGCCGCAAACGAGCGCGCCGCGCTCGAACTTGCGCAGGTCAAGGCTGCGCAACGCCGGCTGTCGGATGCTGATTTTGGGCTTTGCCTGGATTGCGATGAGGCTATCGCGTGGCCGCGTTTGCAGCTAAACCCCGGCGTACGTCTATGCATAACCTGCGCGCAGCAGCGCGAAGTCTAAGATCGAAACTGCAGGAACTTTTTCAAACAAAGACTAATTTTCTAAACGCCTCACGCCTCCGCAGTCTCGCGCGGACTCACATCTAGCTCCAGGCTACCGTCGACCTCGCGCACGATTACTTGCCCACCACCGGCCAGACGGCCGAACAGCAGTTCTTCAGCCAGGGGACGCTTGATGTTGTCCTGAATAAGGCGTGCCATCGGACGTGCGCCCATTTTCGGGTCGTAACCTTGTTTGGCCAACCACTCGCGTGCGGCCGGCTCGATTACCAGGCTTACACCGCGGGCTTCGAGTTGCGCCTCGAGCTGCATAACAAACTTGTCGACCACGCGTTCGACCACATCGCCGGAAAGCGCCTCGAACTGAATTATTGCGTCGATGCGGTTGCGAAATTCCGGGCTAAAGCTGCGGCGGATGATTTCCATACCGTCGGAGGTGTTGTCCTGCTCGGCAAAGCCAATCGAGCGGCGCGCCATGTCTTCGGCGCCGGCGTTGGTGGTCATAACCAGAATAATGTTGCGGAAATCAGCTTGCCGGCCATTGTTATCAGTGAGCTTTCCGTGGTCCATAACCTGCAGTAACAGGTTGAAAACATCGGGGTGGGCCTTTTCAATTTCGTCAAGCAAAACAACTGAGTGTGGCTGTTTTGTCACAGCTTCGGTTAAAAGCCCGCCCTGGTCGAAACCGACATAGCCGGGTGGCGCACCGATCAGGCGCGATACCGTGTGCCGCTCCATGTATTCAGACATGTCAAAGCGCACCAGCTCGACCCCGAGATGCAGCGCCAGTTGCTTGGTCACTTCGGTTTTACCAACGCCGGTAGGCCCGGCGAACAGGAACGAGCCAATGGGTTTGTCGGGATTATCCAGCCCCGAGCGTGCCATCTTTATAGCACTGGCCAGGGTATCCACGGCCCTGTTCTGGCCGAAGATTACCAGTTTGAGATCCCGTTCCAGATTCTTGAGCGTATCGCGGTCGGTGCGCGACACGCTCTTCGGCGGAATGCGGGCGATGCGCGCGACCATTTCCTCGATGTCGTAAACCTGCACGGTTTTGCGTTTGCGGCTGATTGGGCGCAGGCGCAGACGCGCGCCGACTTCGTCGATTACATCGATAGCCTTGTCCGGCAGATGCCGGTCATTGATGTGGCGCGCGGACAATTCCGCTGCTGCTTCCAGCGCAGGCATGGTGTAGCGAACTTGATGGTGATCTTCAAAACGCGACTTCAAGCCCTTGAGTATTAATACAGTTTCCGCAACGGAAGGCTCCGGCACATCGATTTTCTGGAAGCGCCGGGCCAGTGCGCGGTCCTTTTCGAAAACACCGCGGAATTCCTGGTAGGTGGTTGCACCAATGCAACGCAGTTCGCCGGAGGCCAGCATGGGCTTGATCAGGTTGGAGGCGTCCATCACGCCGCCGGATGCCGCACCCGCGCCGATAATGGTGTGGATTTCGTCGATGAACAGTACCGAATCCTTCTGCTTTTTAAGTTGCGCGAGCACGCCCTTCAGGCGTTTCTCGAAGTCGCCACGATATTTGGTACCAGCAATAAGGGCGCCTAAATCCAGCGCATAAATGGTGCTATGGGCCAGAACCTCTGGCACGCGATCCTCGACCACTATTAACGCCAGTCCTTCGGCAATAGCAGTTTTACCTACGCCCGCTTCACCGACCAGCAACGGGTTGTTCTTGCGGCGGCGGCAAAGCGTTTGTATGACGCGTTCAATTTCATGATCGCGGCCTATCAGCGGGTCAATAAAGCCCTCGGCTGCGCGTTTGTTCAGGTTGGTGGCGAATTGCTCCAGCGGGCTTTTGCCGTCTTCGGGTGTGGCTTCGCCTTCTTTTTCCGCCGCAACGTCTTCGGCTTCCTCTTCGATCTGGTTCTTGGCAATGCCATGGGACACGAAATTGATCACATCAAGACGCGTTATGCCCTGCTCGTTCAACAAATATACGCCGTGTGAGTCCTGTTCCGAAAATATGGCCACCAGAACGTTCACGGCCGTGACCTCTTTCTTGCCGGAGGACTGCACGCTATATACGGCGCGCTGCAGTACCCGCTGGAAGCCCAGAGTGGGTTGCACTTGCTGCTCGATCGCATCGTGTACCTGGGGCACATGGGTTTCAATGTAGCCCTGCAGCTCATGCTCAAGTTTTTGCACGTCGCCGTCACAGGCCTGCAGTACTTCGATTACCGCAGGATTATCCAGCAGGCTTAATAGTAGATGTTCGACCGTGAGCATTTCATGCCCCTGGCGGCGGGCCACCATAAAGGCGGCATCGAGCGCGGTTTGTAATTCCTGACTTAGCATTTCGTGCCTGTCCCCGGCATCGGCCGAGTTAGTGTATTAATTGTTCGTTGCCTCGGGTCAAGACCCGCGACAACTATCCAAGGGGAGAGCTACGCTTCTCCCCTTTGGAAACCCCATTCAGGGTTGTATCCGCCGCATGCGGCGGGAGTTAGTCATTACGCTTTCTCCATAGTACACAAGAGTGGGTGCTGATGTGCATGCGCGTGTTCGTTAACCTGCGCCATTTTGGTCTCGGCGATTTGCGCGCTGTAGGTGCCCGCTACGGCCTTGCCGCGGGTGTGCACCACCAGCATGATCTGCACGGCCTTGTCCCTGGGCAGCGCGAAAAACTGCTGCAGGGTTTCCACCACAAAGTCCATGGGGGTGTAGTCATCGTTGTGCATGATAACTTTGTACAACGGTGGCTGTTTAAGTTTGGGGCGAGCCTCCTCAACTGCAAGGCCTGCGTCTGAATCTGATTGCTGGTCGCTTTGGCTCATGGATAATGTTTTTACGGCACGCGGGGGGTTATTTTAACGCGAATCAGGTCGTCGCGCCGAGGGCGGCGCGCAGGCTCTTTATGACCATCGGAGGACGGTCGGGTTCGGTTTTTTTCGAAAAGTCAGCGCGCAGAAACAGGCTGAAGGCGAACTACGCGATCGCTTTCGCGTCCTCACCCAGGGCGGACGCCAGCAACTTGCTGATACGGCTGGGCACGTTGCGCTCCATTTCCAGCAATGCGGTTTCGATGGCGCTGGTAAAGGCGTGCGCGTCGGCATCGCCATGCGATTTGATCACGATGCCCTGCAGGCCCAGAAAACTGGCGCCGTTATAGTTGCGCGGATCAACTCTTTCGCGAAAGGCTTTGAGCACGGGCATGGCGCACAAGGCCCCGAATTTAGTGAGCAGGTTGCGCGAGAATTCCTCGCGTAGAAACTGCGCGATGAGCTTGCCCAGACCTTCGCTGGTTTTCAGCGCTACGTTGCCCACGAATCCATCGCAAACCACCACGTCAACTTCGCCGACGTAAATATCGTCGCCTTCCACGTAGCCGATGTAGTTCAGGCTGCTGGCGGTCAGCAACTTGCCAGCGGCCTGGATCTGCTGATTGCCCTTGATTTCTTCGGAGCCGATGTTCAGCAGACCCACGCGCGGATTTTCCACGTCGTGCACCGCGGTGGCCAGCACAGAGCCCATAATCGCGAACTGGAATAATTGCTCGGGCGTACATTCAGCGTTGGCGCCCAGGTCCAGCATCAATGTATGCCCATCGCTGGAAGGAATTGGCGAGGTAATGGCCGGCCGGTCGATGCCCGGCAGCGTTTTCAATACGAATCGCGCCGCAGCCATCAGCGCACCGGTATTCCCGGCAGAAACACAGGCGCCGGCGCGACCCTGGTGCACGATATCGACCGCCACGCGCATCGATGAATCCTTTTTGCCGCGCAGGGCTTTGGAGGGCAACTCATCCATGCCCACCACTTCGGTGGCGTGCTGAATCTGAAGCCGGTCGGATTCTTTTGTCTTATACCCACTCAGCGCCTGTTCCAGTTTCGGCCGGTCACCGATCAGAATCAGGGCAAGATTGGGATGGCGCTTGAGGCACTCAAGCGCAGACGGGACCACAGCCGCAAGGCCATGATCGCCGCTCATCGCATCCAGGGCGATGGTAAGAGGCGAGCTCATATTGGATGCCAGCTTGCGGCCTTGCGGCCTTGCGGCCGTAAAACCGGCGTTTTTTAGCTGGCGTAGGTATTTACGACCCGGCGACCACGGTAGTAACCGTCGCGGGTAACGTGATGGCGCACGTGCGTTTCGCCCGTGGTGGAGTCAATCGACAGAGTCGGCCCCGTTAGCGCGTCGTGCGCGCGGCGCATGCCCCGTTTGGAACGCGTTTTACGACTTTTTTGAACAGCCATGCTTTACTCCACTTCTCAATTACGTTGTGTTGTCATCGTTGTCGAATTCCATGTTGCGTAATACCGCAAATAGATTCTTCGACGGTTTCCCCACGGCCAGCTCGTCCGGAGC
The DNA here is from genome assembly GCA_041688215.1 of Salinisphaeraceae bacterium. GTDB lineage: Bacteria > Pseudomonadota > Gammaproteobacteria > Nevskiales > Salinisphaeraceae > JBDNIO01. Next base: position 8,020 of record JBDNIO010000068.1, read on the forward strand.
GCGCGGGCAGTCTGTTTGCTGGCAACGCGCCACGGCGGGCATTGCCAGTATCAATTCGTCTTCCACCAGCGCGGCCGGTGAAATGCCATCATCGCCCACGATCAGCGGGTCGTATTCGCGCGGCACCTGTGCCGCACCGTCATCATCAGCGACTACCGCCAGCGCCAATGTCGTCTTTACCGACCAGTCCAGACCAAGCAGACAACGCTGGCATTGCAATACCAGTTGCGCCGTAATCTCGCCCTGGATAATAACGCGCCGCTGATTATCGCGATAAAACCGCATTGTAACCTGCGCGCGGGCATTTTCGGCGGATTCTTTGTCTAGCAGATAATCGTTGAGCCGATGCATGCCGGAAATGGCACAATCGCCTTCGATAATCCCGTTTACGCCGGCCAACCGGTACGGATCAATCCGCTGCGGCAAGCCTTGGGACGCGTTCATGGCGCGCGATGATAGAGACGAGGCGGGTGGAAGTCAAAATTTGGCGCAGACGGGCAAGCCGCTAGAATAGCGCGCCATTGCGTCATTCTTGCTCATTTGGGGAACACCATTGTCAGATAACCACACACTTATACTCGCCTCCGGCTCGCGCTGGCGTCGTGAGCTGCTGGACCGTCTCGGCCTGGATTACGAGGCCATTGCACCAGATGTAGATGAAACCGCCCGGCCGCAAGAGTTCGCCTACACGCTGGTACAACGCCTGGCGCTAGCCAAGGCCCAGGTGGTATTGCATGAATACCCGGGCAGCATTGTAATTGGCTCGGATCAGGTTGCGGATCTGGACGGCCAGATTATCGGCAAGCCCGGCACGCGCGAAAACGCGGTCATGCAGTTACAGCAGCAATCCGGGCGCACGGTGCTTTTCCATACGGGTGTCTGCGTATTGGCGCCCGGCCTTGCGCAACCATTGCAGGAACTGGTTACGGTTAAAACCGTATTCCGCGAGCTGGAACTTGCGGAAATCGAACGTTACGTGGACGCCGAGGATGTGACCAGCACAGCGGGCAGCATTAAATCCGAAGGCCTGGGAATTACGCTAGTCAAATCCATACAAAGCGATGATCCCAGCGCGCTGATCGGCTTGCCGTTGATTGCCTTGCGGCGGATGTTAGCTGTGGCGGGTTTAGCTTTGCCGTAATCCGTCTATCCAGGCGGGCAATGCAGTTACATCATCAAGCACCGCCAGCGCCCCGGCTGCCATCAGCCGCCCGGCATCGTGTACCCCGCAGGCCACACCGACAGCAGACACGCCAGCGTTAACCGCCATTAACACGTCGTATTCGGTATCCCCAATCATGAGTGCGCGCTCAGGTTCGGTGGCGCTGCGCAATAAGATATCTTCCAGCATATCGGGCGCTGGCTTGGATGCGCTTTCGTCCGCGCAGCGGGAAAAACCAAAATGCGCGGCAAGCCCTGTTTGTGTGAATGCACGCTCCAGTCCCGCCCTGCTCTTGCCAGTCGCCACGGCCAGCGTATAGCCCTGGTCGCGCAGCGCTGTAATGGTGTCCTCGACGCCGGCAAACAGGGCGGCGCTGCTCCCCGGCATGCCGTAGCGCTGGCGATAAGCGTTCAGCAGTTTCATCACATGGGCGCGATCCAGCTCCGGAAACAGGCGGTCCAGCACTTCATTCATGCCGAGGCCAATGAGTTCGCGCATTTGCCAGTCTTCGCGCGCGGGCAAGCCGGTTTCGGCAATCGCGGCCTGCATGGCGCCGACAATCTCGGCCGCCGAGTCCATGAGCGTGCCGTCCCAGTCGAATATCAAGAGTTCGTATTTAGCTGTCATTGTTTATCGCGCAGTTTATCCAGAACTTTTTGTAAATCATCGGGTAGCGGCGCTTGCAGGTGCAAATCCGCGCCTGCGTCCACGCCGGGCAACAGCAGATGTTGCGCGTGCAGAAAGGTTCTGCCCAGGCCAGCCGCCTTGATGGCTTTATTAAACTGACGATCGCCGTATTTTTCGTCACCGGCGACGGGATGGCCCAGATGCGCGGCGTGTACGCGGATCTGGTGGGTGCGTCCGGTCACAATGCGGACTTCCATCAGACTGGCCATCAGGCTAGCAACGGGTTTTGTGTGTGCGAAAATCTCACGCGGGGCGAAACGGCTGATCGCGGTTTTGCCGCGATCGCCCTGGGCGTCAACCTCCACCATGCGTTCGCCGCCGCGTTCGGCGTCGCGCACCAGCGGCGCATCTACTTCGCGCTCACCGCCACGCCACTGGCCGGCTAGTAAAGCCAGATACGACTTTTCAGCGCGCACGTCGCGCATGGCATCTCTTAATGAATTAAGTGTTTTGCGGTTGCGCGCAATCAGCAGGCAACCACTGGTATCACGGTCCAGCCGATGCGCCAGTTCCAGAGTTTCGCCGGGCCGGGCGGCGCGCAGAACTTCGATCAGGCCAAAACGTTGCCCCGTGCCCCCATGTACGGGCAGTCCCGGCGGTTTGTTCATCACCAGAAACGCATCAGTTTCCAGCAGAATACTGCCCATGACTTTGGCAATTAATGCGTCCGGCGGGCGCCCGGGGTCGCCTTTTTGCTGCATATTAACCGGCGGAATACGAATTCTGTCGTCTTCATGCACGCGCGATGCGGGCTTGGCGCGGCCACTGTTAATACGCACTTCACCACTGCGAATAATGCGATAAACATAGGATCTGGGCACGCCGTCGAGCTGGCGCAACAGGTAGTTATCCAGGCGCATGCCGTCGTCGTTGGCAACTATAGTTTGATATTGGACTTGAGGGTGTGAGTCAGCCAGATTACACTCCACTGGACGAAGGTTGCTTTGCGACGCCCGGCGATGGGCGAAAACCGCATCAATCGGGTCACCGAATGTGTTTCGTGTCTGTGCTCCCTACCCCGTTCGTTACGGGGCGAAAGGCACCACGAAATCCTAGCACGCTAAAGCCTAACCAATACGATGCGTGCTGTTTTTTGATCGCTTTTTACATTATCAAAACATTTTTTAATATGCGCTCCCCATTACACATACTTATCGCGCTCATGTTTGGCGAACCGGCTCAAAGTCAGCCGGCACCTGCCTGCGTGCGTACCTCTGTAAATATAAGGCAAGCTGTGATCGGTAGAGCGACGACCGAGATAAACTTTAATGAAACGTATCCTAATCAACGCTACGCAAGCCGAAGAGCTGCGCGTAGCCATCGTCGATGGCCAAAGACTCCATGATCTAGATATAGAGGTCGGTTCGCGCGAACAGCGCAAATCCAACGTCTACAAAGGGCGAATAACCCGCGTCGAGCCCAGCCTGGAGGCCGCATTTGTTGAATACGGCGGCAACCGCCACGGCTTTCTGCCGTTAAAAGAGGTCGCCCGCCAATACTTTAATAATGTGCCCGACGGCGGCAAGACCGAGATCAAGCAGGCGCTGTCCGAAGGCCAGGAAGTCATCGTCCAGGTCGAAAAGGAAGAACGCGGCAACAAAGGCGCGGCGTTAACCACCTTCGTCAGTCTGGCTGGCCGTTACCTGGTTTTAATGCCGAATAATCCACGCGCCGGGGGCGTGTCCCGCCGCATTGAGGGCGACGACCGCTCCGAACTGCGCGACGCCATGAGCGATCTGGTTATCCCGCCGGGCATGGGCGCGATCGCGCGCACCGCCGGCGTTGGCCGCAGTACCGAGGAACTGCAATGGGATATGGATTACCTGCTGCAATTGTGGGAAGCCATCACCAAGGCCGGTGAAGAAAAGAAGGCGCCGTTCCTGATTTACCAGGAATCAAATGTAATCATCCGCGCGCTGCGCGATTATCTGCGGGATGACATCGGCGAAGTGGTGATCGACGAGGCCGGCATCCACCAGACCGCAAAAGATTTCATGCAACAGGTGATGCCGCAAAACCTGTCCAAACTCAAATTTTACGACGACGAAATCCCGCTGTTCGCCCGCTTCCAGGTGGAATCGCAGATTGAAACCGCGTTCCACCGCGAGGTCACCCTGCCCTCCGGCGGTGCGATCGTAATCGACCACACCGAGGCGCTGACTTCCATCGACATCAACTCGGCGCGTTCGACCCGCGGTTCCGGCATCGAGGAAACCGCGCTCAACACTAATATGGAAGCCGCCGAAGAGATCGCCCGGCAGCTGCGCCTGCGCGATCTGGGCGGGCTGATTGTTATCGATTTCATCGATATGGATAACACTAAAAATCAGCGCAACGTTGAAAACTGCCTGCGCGATGCATGCAAAGAAGACCGCGCACGCGTGCAAGTTACCGGTATTTCGCGCTTCGGCCTGCTGGAAATGTCGCGCCAGCGCCTGCGGCCTTCGCTGGGCGAATACAGTGCCCATACCTGTCCACGTTGCACCGGCCGCGGCTCGATACGCAGTATTGAATCGCTGGCGCTGTCCATCCTGCGCCTGCTCGAAGAAGAAGCGATGAAGCACAAGACCGGCCGCGTTCTGGCGCAGGTCCCAGTTACTGTCGCCAGCTTCCTGCTGAACGAAAAACGCGCTGATATAGCCGATATCGAAAAACGCGCGACTACGGTACTTACAGTAGTTCCCAGCCCCGAGCTGGAAACCCCACATTATGAAATCCGCCGTATCCGTGACGACGAGTTGCAGGAGTCGGATAACGCCTCCGCCAGCTACAACCTGCAAGGCGAAACCGAAACCAGCGCGGCCGATCAGCTGGGCGAGAAAGTGGCCCATGACGTAAATAAACCCCAGCCCGCCGTTGGGCGCCTGCAACGCGTGGCGCCTGCAGAGCAGCCTGCCAAAAAAGAGCCCGGACTGCTAAATAAATTATGGATGGCGTTGCTCAGTCTCTTCGGTGGCGGTGAAGAAATCAGCAAAAAACGCAGCGACTCGCGTGCCAAACGAGGCCAGGCGCAAGACAATCGCGACAAGCAGCGCCCAGCGCAGCGCGGGCGCGGTGACTCATCCAGACAGAGCAGTCAGTCCAACCAGCAATCGGATGGCCGTGGGCGCGGCGGCAACCAGCGCCGGCGCAGCGGCGGACGCAACGACCGCAACCAGTCCGCACAGAGATCGAATAAATCTGATTCTGGGAACGGCCAGAAGAAAAACGATCCTCAAACCCGGGCAGCCAACAAAGACCAGGGCAAGGAACAATCAAAGCCGCAAGAGCAAAAACAAAGCTCGGGCAGCGATAAGCAAAACGAAGACCAGAGCAACGACCAAAACAACGTCCAGAACAATGATCAAAACAACAAGCAAGACGGCAATAATCCACGCTCCGGCAACAGCCGGCGTGGACGTCGTGGTGGACGCCGCCGTCGTGGCGGTCAGGGCCAGCGCGACAATAATCGCGAAAACAACAACGATAATCACCAGACTGACGAACAGCAACAGGCTGAGTCTAATAACAATAGCAATCCCGACAACAACAATTCGGGCGCAAACGAAAGCAAACCGGCTGCGCAAAACGACAGCGGTCAGCAACAGCCCGCGGCTCAGAAAGTCGAGCCGCAACCCGAAAAGTCAGAAGCCCCGCGTCCTTCGGCACCTAAAAGTGATGGCGCTGCAACCGACTCCGCAAAGAGTGAAAAACCACAACGCAAGCCCGCGCGCGCTGCAAAATCTGAAGAAAAGCGTGAGGAAAAACCCACGGATACGGCGGCTAAAGGCAACGGTTCAAATACACCCGTAGACCAGAGCCCTGCCCCATCCAAAGCCGAGTCGGCTCCATCGCCCGCCCCCCGCAGCGAAAGTCCGGAACCCGCGGCAAAACCTGCTGCGCCCAAACCCGAGTCGACTCCTGCGCCCGCGCCCCGCAGCGAGAGCCCGGAACCTGCGGCAAAGCCTGCTGCGCCCAAACCCGTGTCAACTCCCGCGCCCGCGCCTCGCAGCGAGAGCCCAGAACCCGCAGCAAAGCCTGCGGCGCCCAAACCGGCGCAGAAAAAGTCGTCAGCCGATGATTCCGGGCTGAAACAGGTGGAGACCAAATCGGTTGAAACCAAAAAGTCCGGCGCTCCGGCTAAACAGGACGACCCGACGCAGCCGGCGCAAACACCAGCGGGCGAGTAACTCGCTTCAGGCGCCGAGGTCCTGCTCGATTGAATTGAGCAGGCCTCGGCAGCCCGATTCCACCAGATCAAAGACGCGATCAAAGCCGCCCGGCCCGCCGTGATAGGGGTCGGGGACTTCCTTAACGACGTCACCGGCGGCGTAGTCAAGTAACAAGCCAAGTTGCGCGGCGTCGCCCTGCCCGCATTGCATTTGTTGTAACCGGGCCAAGTTATCCTGGTCCATCGCCAGAACGTAATCGAAAACCTGCAAGTCGTCCTGTACTACCTGGCGGGCGCGCTGTTTGCGCATATCCAGGCCGCGTTCCTGCGCGGTTTGCGTGGAGCGCGCATCCGGCGGATGGCCTACGTGGTAGGCATGGGTGCCCGCGGAATCGATTTCTATTCGGTCTTGCAGGCCACGCTCATTTACCAGTTTGCGAAAAACAGCTTCGGCGGTGGGTGATCGGCAAATATTGCCCATGCACACGAATAATACTTTGATCGGTTTGTTGCTCATTTTGATTTTAGTAGTTGTGCCACGCGGTCAAAGTCAGCCTGCGTATCCACGCCTGGGCCTGGCAGCTCGGCTGCCTCCACTACCAAGACCCGCATACCCAGAGTAAGCGCACGCAACTGCTCCAGGGATTCCGTAACTTCCAACGGCGCAGGCGCTGTCGCGCTGAAACGTTTCAGCGCAGCTACACGATAAGCATAGATGCCCAGATGGCGCCACGCCCCGGTGGTCGGTAGTTCGCCGGGCTGCCCATCGCGCCAGTGCGGGATCGGCGCACGGCTGAAATACAGGGCGTAGCCCTGGGCGTCGCGAACCACTTTTACTGCATTGCTGTTTTGATACTCCGCCGCGTCATGAATCGCGGTGCAGGCGGTGGCAATATCTGCCTGCGGATGATCGATCAGAGCTTGCGCGACTTGTGCAATCAACGCGCCGGGCATAAGCGGCTCGTCGCCTTGCAGATTGACTACGATGTCGTCGTCCGGCCACTGCTGCTGCGCGGCTAATTCCGCCAGTCGGTCGCTGCCGGAACAGTGTTCTACTGCAGTGAGCCCGGCCTGCGCGCCAAAACCTTGTGCGCTTTGCAATACTTCTTCGCTATCCGTGGCTATCCAGATGTCGTGTGCACCCGATTCTTTTGCACGCTCGTAAACGTGCGCGATCAGGGGTTTCCCGGCCAGCGGCAACAATACTTTCCTCGGTAACCGTGTTGAATCCAGGCGCGCGGGGATGATTACTCGAAAACTCATTGTTTACTCCGGGGCAGCGCGTCGACCAATTTGTCCAGATGGCGCATCGCATCTGCATTCACGCGCGCCACTGCAGGCACGAACCAGTGCTTTTCACCAGCGAAGCGACGGCATTTCACCGCGTCCTTCGCGGTCATGAGCACAGGATAATCATCGTCAAAACCGATGTCTTTTTCCGTGAATTCATGGTGATCAGGCAGGGCGTGCGGTATGACTTGCATGCCGGTCGCGATCAGCGCGTCAAAAAAACGCTGCGGATTGCCAATGCCAGCAACCGCGTGCACGGTCTTGCCGGCGAAGCTGGATAAGGGCTGCACGGGCGCGCCTGTAGTCAACGATTGAACCCCTTCAATCTCTAATCTGTAATCGCCGCCACGCCCCTGGGTTATTTCCATATCAATCCGGCGCAGGCGCCGTAAAGGTTCGCGCAAGGGGCCGGCCGGCAGGAGGTGTTCGTTGCCGTAGCCACGCTGCATGTCGCGCACGGCGATCTCGATATCCCGCGCCAACCCGTAATGCTGCAAACCGTCGTCCGCGACGATAATATCCACACCTTTATCGATCAGCAATTTAGCGGCTTTGTAACGTCTCGGCGCCACCACCACGGGGCAGCCGGTAGTCATTGCCAGCATGACCGGTTCATCGCCGACCATTTGCGGATCGCTTTCGCTGGTGACGAACTGCGGCCAGGTTTTCGCTTTACCACCATAGCCGCGGCTGACTATTCCAGGGTGCCAACCACCTTCGCGCAGATGCTCAACCAGCCATGCCACCAAAGGTGTTTTACCGCTGCCGCCTACCGTGAGATTGCCGATCACGATTACCGGCACACCGACGTTTTGCTGACGCAGCAACCCCAGCCGGTAAGCCCAGCGGCAAATCGTTACCATCACGCCAAACAAAAAACTCAACGGCAACAACCACAATGGCCAGCGCGCGCCGTTGTACCAGGCTTGTTGCAGGCTCGCCATTCTTTTAAGCGCGCCTAATCACTTTGGGCAAACTGCATGCTGTGCAGGCTGCGGTAGTGGCCGCCCAGCGCCATAAGTTCGTCGTGCGAGCCCTGCTCAACCATTTCGCCATCATGCAAGACTACGATGTGATCTGCGTCCTGAATGGTAGACAGGCGATGCGCTATGACCAGTGTGGTGCGGTCGCGCATGAGCTGGTCCAGACCTTGCTGGATGGCGCGTTCGGACTCGGTATCGAGCGCGGATGTGGCCTCATCCAGAATCAGAATCGGCGCGTCTTTCAACAAGGCGCGCGCAATTGCCAGGCGCTGACGCTGGCCGCCAGAGAGCATAATGCCGTTCTGCCCCACGAGCGTGTCGTAACCCTGCGGCAGGTTCTCGATAAAGTCCGCCGCGTAAGCGCGCTTGGCGGCATCCTCTATCGCCGCACGGTCGGTGTTTCGCAGCACACCATAAGCAATATTGCGTGCCACGGTATCGTCGAACAGAACCACGTTTTGATCCACCAGGCTAATCTGCCGCCGCAGGCACTCCAGGGTGTATTCGCGGATGTCGTGGCCATCGAGCAGAATTGCGCCGGCCGTGGCGTCGTAAAAGCGCGGCAGCAGCGATAACAAAGTGCTTTTACCGCTGCCGGAACGCCCGACGAAGGCCACGGTCTTACCCGGTTCCACCGTGAAATCAATACCGCGCAACACCCTTTTGTCGGTTTGTGGGTACTGAAAATCAAGCTCGCGAACCTGCAGGTGCCCTTGCGCCCTTTCTACTTCCAGCTCGCCGCCCTTCACTTCGCCCGGCTCGTCCAGCAATTCAAAAATAGCCCCGGCCGCCGCCATCCCCTGCTGGATGGTGGCGTTCACGCTGGTCAGCCGTTTGATTGGACCCATGAGCGCCATCATCGCGCCAAAAAACGCGGCCAGATCGCCGGGCGACATGACGCCGCCGCCCTTGTCGCTAACCGCAAACCAGACCACGCCGGCCACCGCGAAGGCGGCAATAAACTGGATGATCGGCACACTCGCGGCGGTGGTGGTTTGCATGCGCATGGACATGCGGCGGTTGTGTTCATTCACGCGTTCGAAATTTTCGCGCTCGAACTCCTCGCCACCAAACACTTTAACCACGCGATGGCCGGTAAGCACTTCTTCGCTGATGTGCGTCAAATCACCCATGGAGCTTTGGATGCGCCCGCTATAGCGACGGAACCGCTTGGAAACGTAGCGGATTATCAATGCAATCAAGGGACCCAGCGTTAGCGTTAGTAACGCGAGTTCCCAGTTCAGATAAAACATCAGGCCCAGAAAGCCGACCACCCGGAACGAATCCTGCACCACGATGGTGATGGCGCTGGTGGCCGCGCCGGAAATCTGCGCGGTATAAAAAGTGAGTTTGGCGGTGATCTTGCCGGTGGAATTGGCGTCGAAGAAAGCAACCGGCAGGCGCAAATATTGCGCGAAGATGTCCGAACGCACGTTGAATATCACCTGGTTCGCGACCCAGGCCATGCCGTAGTTGGACATAAATCCGGCCACTCCGCGTGCCAGAAACAGCAGTAGCAGAAACACCGGAATCCAGCGGATCAGGAACGGGTCGCGCTCTACAATACTGCCGTCCAGTAGCGGTTTTAATATATAAATCAGCGCGGTATCGGCGCCCGCATAACCGATCATGCCGATTATACCCAGCAACAACCAGCGCCAGTAGCGCCAGGTGTATTGCAGCAGGCGCGGGTAGATTTCGCGCATATCCAGATCGGTTTCGATCTTGTCCATACGCTATGGCTCCTCGACCGCCACGATGGGCTGAGTGGCGATGTCCACGCGTTCAAACCCTAACGCGGCCGCTGCATCCATCACCTGTACCACGGCCTGATGGCGCGCGCGGCCATCCGCACGGATACGCAATGGTCTTTGAAAATCACCGCCGGCAAGCTTTTGCAATTCTCTGCGCAGGGTTTGCGGGTCCGACGCGACCGGTTCGCCGCGCACATACACACGATCCGCGGCATCAACAGCAACTTCCAGCGTATTTTCGGCTTCGGCTGGCGTCTCGCTGCCGGCTTCCGGCAGGCGAATCTCTAATCCGGAATTATTCACAAATGTAGTGGTGACCATAAAAAAAATCAGCAGCAGAAACACCACATCAATCAGCGACGTCAGATTAATCTGCGGCTCTTCTGGAGTGCGACGGCCGAGTCTCATGCTTGCGGATCGTTCCTGGCAGACAGCATTTCCAGCAGGCGAATGGCTTGCGCCTCCATGCCGACGACCAGTTCATCTATCCGGCCGCGCAGATGGCGATACAAAATCAACGCGGGAATGGCTACCGACAGACCGGCGGCGGTAGTTAACAGCGCTTCGGAAATGCCGCCGGACAAGGCTTGCGGATCGCCCACGCCGCTGGCGGTAATCGCGGTAAACACCTTGATCATGCCAATCACCGTGCCGAGCAGGCCCAGCAACGGGGTAATGGCTGCAATCGTACCCAGGGTGTTCAGATAGCGTTCCATCTCATGCACCACGTGGCGCCCGGCTTCTTGGATGTGTTCACGTTTAACCGCCCAGTCATCGTCGCGATTGCCCATCGCCGCCGCCAGAACCCGGCCGAGTGCGCTGTCTTCCCGCAGCGCCTGCAATTGCGAAGACTGCAGCTCGCCCGAGCGCGCAAGATCAGGGATTCGCTCCACCAGATTCGGCGGAATCACCTGCGCACGCCTTAGCGCCCAAAGCCGCTCGATGCCAATCGCCAGCGCCGAACATAACAAGATGGGCAGCATGACCCAGCCACCCGCCACTACCGTTTGCCACATAGACTTCGCCCCAATCACACAAGGCTTGCATGATAGATGCCCGACCGCCCCGGGGCCAGCCATGTTTATGGTAGATGCCAGAAACGCCGCTGCTGTTCACGCCAGCTTTGCGGCGGTTGCACGCCTTCGCGGGCCTTGAATTCAACGCTGATTGCGCCGCTACGTCCGGTTTGCAGAGTGTGCGTATGTTGCTGCCGGTAACGCGCCATGACGGGCGGACGCGGAAAGTTCCAGCGATTATTCCAGTCTGCGGGAATCAGTGCGTATTCAGCCCCGACTGCGCGCACGAACGCCGCGCTGGAAGACGTGGCGCTGCCATGATGCGGTACCACCAGTACGTCCGCGTTCAGATTACCGCGCTTGAGTAAATGATGCTCGGCGTCGACTTCAATATCCCCGGTCAACAGCGCACTGCCGCCTGGCCCGCTGACTTTCACGACACAGGAGCTGTTGTTGCCGGTCCAGGCATCCCCGTCCGGATGCAGAATTTCAAAGTCGATGCCATCCCAGCGCCAGCGTTCGCCCGCACGGCAGGGCTGGACCATTCCCGCGCCCATCTGCGACAAAACGGGAATGCCTGCCAGCACAGCGTCGACACCACCACGATGGTCGATATCGGCGTGGCTCAGAATTAGCCGGTCCAGATCATTTATCCCCTGCGATTTGAGATAGGGCAAAACCAGGGCTTCACCGGCGTTGAAACCGGTGCGAAAACGCGGACCGGCGTCGAACAGCAGGGTATGTTCCGCGGTGCGTACCACCGCTGCCAGGCCCTGGCCCACGTCCAGCACGGTCAGCCTGAAGCTGTTTGCCGACGGGCCCGGCGGCGCCAACAGCAAGGGTAGCAGACCGACCACGCCGAGCCAGCGTCCGGGAATGCCGCGGGGCGCCAATAACAAGGCCACGCCAGCAAGCGCGATAATCACCGTGACCAAGCCGGGTTGCGGCAAGGAAAAATGCGCTGCCGGCAACTGCGCCAGAAATTGCAGACCGTTCCAGCCGAGATTCAGCCCATCGGCAACCAGATGTAAAAATGGCGACCCCAGCGCCGGCCAGAGCAAGGTCAAGGCCACCGAAGCCAATACTAGCGGCACTACCACGGCGAAGGCCGGTATTAACACCGAATTGGCCAGCGGCGCGGCCAGCGAGGCTTCGCCGAACCAGAACAGCGTCAACGGCGCCAGCGCCAGTACCAGTGCCGGCTGCAAACCCAGCCATAGCGTCCAGCGCCGGGCGCCAACACGCGCGCTCACCAGATACAGAATCCAGGCCACCGCTCCAAAGGACAACCAGAACCCCGGAGAAAGCACGGCGAACGGATCCATTACCAGGACCGCTAAAGCCGCCACCGCTAACAGGTCACTCGCCGCAGAGCGCCGCCGCAAAAGTACGGCGCCCAACACAACGACAAGCATGATTAACGCGCGCTGCGTGGGCAATGCAAATCCCGCCATCAGCGCATAGGCCGCTGCGGCCAGGGCCGAGGCGAAAGCGGCGACAGTAATCGCGGAGATCCGTGTGCCGCCAGGCAAACGCGGACTTAACCAGCGCATACCGAATAAAACCAATCCCGCCAGTAACCCGATATGCAGGCCGGAAATTGCCACCAGATGGCTGGTTCCTGTATGCCGAAAAATCCGCCATTGTTCATCGCTAATCCCGCTGCGCTCGCCCACTGATAGCGCGCGTATAACGCCACTCATGGGGTGATCGTCCAGCGCCGCGGCCAGTTTGCCGGCGGCGCTTTGACGCCAGCGGTCAACCGGGCTGGCCCAGTCGGGGTCACAGCGTTCGGCGTCGCGCACATAACCGGTGGCGCCGATGCGATTGCGCCACAGCCAGGTTTCGTAATCGAAGCCGCCGGGATTCAGTGAGCCGTGTGGCGCGTTAACCTTCAGATTCAGACGCCAGCAATCTCCACTGCGCAATGCCGGATGCTGGTCGTACCAAGACACCCGAATACGATGCGGGCGGGTAGCGGTTACGAATTCAAAACGGGTGCGTCCGGCTTCGGTTTCCGGCAGATTATCAATATGGCCTTGCAGCCATATCCTGGCGTTGTCCTGGCCCGGAGCGAGCCGTTGATCCAGTAAATGCGCCGCCAGCAGGCTGGTCCACAGCGCCGCCAATAGGAATGTCAACAGATAAGGCTGGACGCGACCGCGCCAAAAGCACAACAGCAGCGCGGGCACAAAAGCCCACAGGGGCGGCAGCGAGGCCAGAGCATTTATGCTTGAAACACCGGCCAGAAAGGCCAGCGTTATGAGTCGAATATCGGGGCGAAGGCCAGCCCGCCGGGCGTCGCCTAAATCGGCGCGGTACTTAGCTGGCCATTCTCCAACGCCCATATCTGATCCATACGCTGCGCCAGGTTGTGATCATGCGTAACCATGACCAGACTGGTGTCGAGCTCGGTGTTTAGTTCGAGCATTATGTCGAAAACACTGGCCGCTGTGCGCGAATCCAGATTGCCCGTGGGTTCGTCGGCCAGAATACAGGCCGGGCGCGTAACCAGCGCCCGCGCTACCGCCGCGCGTTGGCGCTCGCCGCCAGACAGCTCCGTGGGTTTGTGCGCAAGCCGCGCGCCCAGGCCCACACGCTTGAGCAAGTCTTCCGCAGTATCCATCGCTTCCTGCGTAGGCGTGCGCCGGATCAGCAGCGGCATGGCCACGTTTTCCAGGGTGGTGAATTCAGGCAGCAGATGATGGAACTGGTATATAAACCCGAGTTCGCGGTTACGCAGGCGGCCGCGATCGCGGTCGGATAATGCGCTCATGTCCTTGCCGCGCACTTCTACGCGACCTTGGCTGGGTGTATCCAATCCGCCGAGCAAATGTAATAGCGTACTTTTACCCGAGCCCGACGCCCCGACAATCGCCATGCGTGCGCCGGCGGGCACGTCGAGGTTCACGTCACGAAGTACGGTAACCGGAGTGCGTACTTCGCGGAAGGTCTTGGTCAGTTCACGACAGGCCAGGACGAGATTACTGCTGGGTTCACTCATAGCGCAGCGCCTCCGCCGGTTGCACGCGTGCCGCGCGGTAGGCCGGATAGAAGGTGGACAGGAAGCTGAGTACCAGCGCCATAATCGAAATGCGAATGACATCCGAACTTTCCAGCACGGCTTTGAGTTCGCTGATGTAATACACGTCGGCCGAGAGCAGATCAGTCTGCAACAACCGCTCCAGCAGGGGCACGATGTTTTCAATATTCAGGGACAGCAACACACCGAGAATAACGCCTATGAGCGTACCGAATATGCCGATGAAACTGCCCTGCACCATAAAGATGGCCATGACCGAGCGCGGCGTCATGCCCAGGGTGCGGAGGATGGCGATATCGCCCTGTTTGTCGGTGACCACCATCACCAGCATGGACACAATATTGAACGCTGCCACCGCGATAATCAGCGACAGGATGACGAACATCACGGTTTTTTCCGTAGAGATGGCACGGAAGAAATTGGCGTGCTGGCGCGTCCAGTCAGACACGCGCAGGTTGCGCGTAAGAATCAGTTCCAGTTGCCGGCTGATTTTGGGCGCGTCGAACAGATTATTCAGGTGCAGACGCACGCCGGTTACGCTGTTATCCATACTGTAAAGCGTGGCGGCGTCCTGCATGTGGATTAGAACCATCCCGCGGTCGTATTCGAACATGCCGACTTCGAATACGCCGGCGACCGTAAAGCGCCGGAAGCGCGGCACAATGCCGACGGGCGTGATCGTGGCCTGGGGGATCATCAGGTCGACCTTTTCGCCGACGTCCACACCTAATAAGCGAGCCAACTCTATACCAATCACGATGCGATATTCGCCTGCTTCCAGGTCCTCCATCGACCCGGCGACCATATGCTGGGCCACGTCAGAAACTTTTGCTTCCTGTTCAGGCAACACGCCGCGAATCAGCGTGCCGCTTAAATTGCGGCCCGAGCGCAACATGCCTTCGCCGCTAATATAAGGCGCGGCACCGTCCACGCCTTCGGCGCGCTGCATGACTTCGGCCTCGACTTCGCTCCAGTTCTCGAAGCTGCCTTGCGGCTCGGTAATCTGCACGTGCGAGGCCATGCCGAGAATGCGGTCGCGCAGTTCCTGTTCGAAACCGTTCATCACCGAAAGTACGGTAATCAGCAACATCACCGCCAACGCTATGCCGCCGGTCGAGATGGCCGATATAAACGATATGAAGTGGTTACGTCGCTTGGCCCGCGTGTAGCGTAGGCCAACGTAAAGTTCGAGGGGTCTAATCATCGGCGCGCATTAGACCACAAACGCGAACCGCTTGCTTTGAGACAAGCCCGGCAGGTGCTATATTTGGCGACAACATGACAATCATAAAAAACAATACACTGCTTATATTCAGTACGGTTTTGGCACTAGGCGCGGGTTCTGCGCTGGCACAAGATGCGACTGTGGAAACAACCACCCGGGGCACTGTTTTAAGCGTGCCTTCGGATAACGGGGTTAAAGCGCCGCAGATGCTGCCCTCGCGCTCAATGAGCAAAGCCGCGGTACGGCGCGAATTTGGCAACCCGAAACAGACTTTTCCCGCCGTGGGCGAGCCGCCGATTACGCGCTGGGATTACCCCGGCTTTCGCGTATTCTTCGAGTATGACCAGGTCCTGCATGCGGTAGTTCCCGGCGACTTCCCGAGCATCAGCTACAGCGGCCAACTCAGCCCCGCGCGCTAAGTCCATTGCAGATTATCTTTCCCGCCGAGTGGGCGCCCCAAAGCGCCATGTTATTTGTATGGCCACGCAGCGGTGGCGATTGGGGGGATGATCTGGACGGCGCGCGCGCCTCGATTGCGCAAGCTGCGGCGGCCGTGGCGCGCGATCAAACGGTAATTCTCGTTGCCTCGGATGATGAATCCATTGCCAGTATTCAAGCGCATCCGATACTGGCGCAGTCCCACACAAACCTGCAAATACAGCAAGTCACTAACAACGACATCTGGATTCGCGATTTCGGACCACTGACAATTTTTGCAGACGGCCAGCGGCAATTTGTTGATTACCGCTTCAACGGCTGGGCCGGCAAATACGCCGCGCAGTGGGATGATCAGGTCAGCGAAACCCTGATCACAAGAAATGCGCTCGGAACAGGCGCTTATCAACGGCGCAACCAAATTCTCGAAGGCGGCGCGCTTGATTGCAACGGCGCCGGCAGCCTGCTGGTAACCCGCTGTTGCCTGCTTGACTCGCCGCGCAATCCCACCGATAGCGAGCCGATCTGGAATACGCGATTCGCTGAAGATCTGGGTATAACCACCGTCCACTGGCTAGATTACGGCCACCTCGAAGGCGACGACACCGACGGCCACGTGGATACTCTCGTGCGTTTCGTCGCCCGCGACAGCATTGTTTACCAGGGCTGCAACGACCCCACAGACGCGCATTACGACCAGATAAGAAAACTCGGCGATCAATTGGCCAGCCTAAAACAGCCCAATGGCGAGCCCTACAAGCTGCAGGCACTGCCGTGGCCGCAAGCGCAATATGACGAAGACGGTCGCCGCCTACCTGCCGGCTACGCCAACTTCCTGATCGCCAATCGCGTGGTACTTGTACCGCAATACCACGACGCCGCAGACGCCGAGGCACTGGCACTAATTTCCGCCTGTTTTCCAAAGCGCGAGGCCGTGGGTATCGATTGCCGGCCCTTAATCCGGCAAAATGGCGCGATTCATTGCGCCGCCATGCAAATACCCAAGAATGCCTGATAATTCAATAAAAGCTAAATCAATAAAAGCCGGCCTGGTCCAACACGCCTGCGGCCCCGATGTGCAAGCCAATCTTGCAACCGCAATCAGCGGCATAAGAGAAGCGGCGGCCACCGGCGCCAAGCTGATAGTGCTGCCCGAACTGCATAACTCGGAATATTTTTGCCGCACCGAAGACCCGGCGCTGTTCGACCTGGCGGAGGCCATACCCGGCCCCAGCACAGATAAATTATCCGCCGTGGCGCAGGAATGCGGCGTGGTAATCATCGCGTCATTATTTGAACGCCGCGCCGCCGGCCTGTTTCACAACACGGCGGTAGTCATCGATAGCGATGGCAGCATTGCCGGGCGTTACCGCAAAATGCACATTCCGGATGACCCGGGTTACTACGAGAAATTCTATTTCACGCCGGGTGATCTGGGCTTTACCCCGATTGATACCCGCCTGGGCCGGCTCGGTGTGCTCATATGCTGGGACCAGTGGTATCCCGAAGCCGCACGGCTGATGGCCCTGGCTGGCGCCGAGATTTTAATCTACCCCAGCGCAATCGGCTGGGATCCGAACGACTCGGAAACCGAGCGCGGCAACCAGCACCTGGCCTGGCAAACCGTGCAGCGCGGGCATGCCGTGGCAAACCATCTACCCATACTCACCACCAATCGCGTCGGTGTTGAGGGTGCGCAGAATTCCCGCATACAATTCTGGGGCGGCAGTTTCGCCATCGGCCCGCAAGGCGAAATTCTGGCCGAAGCGGGCCGTGAAGCGCAGGTACTTGTAGTTAACCTGCCGCTGGGCCGTACCGAGCACCTGCGCCGCATCTGGCCGTTCCTGCGTGATCGCAGGATAGACGCTTATCAGGACCTCCTGTTGCGCTATCGGGATTAACGCGAAACCCATGCAGATAGTATTGTCTGTGCACTGACACCCAAGGAAGCACCCATGTCGGAATCGATATTCACGTTGCCCAAATTATTCGCCACCTGCCTGGCACTGTGCATGCTGGCCGGCTGTGCCACGAGCGGAAAATTCGGATCCTATGATCGCGATGACGATGGCCTGGTATCCACCGAAGAAGCTGACGGCCGGATCTACTTCTTCGACTCCTACGATAAAAACGAGGACGGCGGGTTGGACCAGGAAGAGTTCAAATGGGCTTATGCTGCCAGCAAACACCGGGACGAGAAAAAGGCCGGTGGCCCCGGCACATCGCCTCGCAGTGGCGGCGGCATCCTGGGCGGCGGTGGCGGTGGCGGCGGTGGTGGTGTCGGCAGCATCGGCAGATAGTACGGAACTGCGCCATACGCCATACGCGACATGCAATACCACGGCATAACGTCGCTACGCTACGGGTCCAAGCTTTTAGCGCGCATGTGCGAGAATGCGCGCCCGCGATGACTACCGAAACCCATAATCCCCTCTCCCCGCCGGTGCCCGTTGCCGGTGCTCGCGAGCACTGGACCAGCCTGCCCGGTTGCGCGCCGGCAATCGCTTTAAGCCGACTGGCGGCACGTCACAACGGCCCGGTGATTGTAGTGGTCGCCGACGAACACCGCGCCTACCGCTTGCAGGACGAACTGCGCTATTTCGCGCAAACCGATACACCCGTTCAGCACTTCCCTGACTGGGAAACCCTGCCTTACGATCTGTTCTCGCCGCATCAGGATATTGTTTCGGATCGCCTCGCGGTCCTGAACCAGCTTCCCCGCTGGCAGCGCGGCATCCTGATTGTTGCCGCTGACACCCTCTTGCAACGTCTGCCCCCGCCAAGTTATCTCGACGCGCGTGTTCTACTGCTTAAAGTCGGCGAACGGCTCGACCCCCTGGCCATGCGTGAACGCCTGGAAGCCGCCGGTTATGCATCGGTTTCGGAAGTGCGCGCGCACGGCGAATTCGCGCTGCGTGGTGCGGTGCTCGACCTCTTCCCCATGGGCAGCGACCTGCCCTATCGCATCGATTTATTCGACGATGAAATCGAATCCATCCGCCGTTTTGACCCCGAGTCCCAGCGTTCCACCGACAAGCTGGAATCCGTAAGACTATTGCCCGCGCGCGAATTCCCGCTCGATGAAGACGGCATCAAGGGCTTTCGCCAGCGTTATCGCCAACGCTTTGCGGGCGATCCTTCCGCGAGTGTGATTTACAGCGAAATCAGTCGCGGCACCCCGCCGGGCGGTATTGAGTATTACCTTCCGCTGTTTTTCGACGAGACTTACGGGCTGCTAGATTACCTTCCGCAAGAAACCTTAATCGCCGAACTCGGCGACGTACCGGCCGCGCTTGATCGCGCCTGGGCGCAGGCCGAAGACCGTTATGAACAGCGCAGTGTTGATCCCGAGCGGCCATTGCTGGAACCGGCGGAAGCATTTATTTCTATTGAAGAATTAAAACCCGCGCTCGATCGGCGCTGTGCGGTAACGCTCGCAAACGACACCCCTCATGGCGCAAAGACCTTTGCCAGCGAAGCCATTCCGGAAATCGCCGGCACGGATGAGGCGCAAACCGGCGACCACTTTAAAACCTTCCTCGACAACTTCAATGGCCGCGTGCTGGTGGTCGGCGACTCCCCCGGCCGCCGCGAAGCCCTGCGTGACTGGCTGCGCACACTCGATCTTAAACCTGAACGCAGCGAAACCTGGCAAGGCTTTGTAACCGGCGGACAACGCCTGGCGGTTACCGACGCCGAGCTGGAAGCCGGCTGCATACTCACCGGCGACGGCATAGCCATCATCGCCGAACCCCAGCTTACCGGCAGCCGTCCGCCTACGCGCAGACGTCGCGCCGCGCGCGACCCGGAAGCCGCGATACGTGATCTCGCCGATCTGGCCCTGGACGCACCCGTGGTGCACGCCGACCACGGCGTGGGCCGATACCGCGGTCTGCAAAAGCTGGAAACCGGCGGCGGCGAAACCGAATTTTTAATGCTCGAATACGCCGGTGGCGACAAACTCTACGTACCGGTCTCGTCGCTGCATTTTATCCACCGCTTCACCGGCGCGGACGCAGACACCGCGCCGCTGCATAAACTCGGCAACGAGCGCTGGGGCAAGGCGCGTAAAAAAGCCGCCGAGCGCGCGCGCGACGTCGCCGCCGAGCTGTTGGAGATTCAAGCCCGGCGCGCGGCCGAACCCGGCGAAGCATTCCAGATAGACGAAGCCGACTACAAACGTTTTTGCGCGGACTTCCCATTTACCGAAACGCCGGATCAGGCGCGCGCAATTGATGAGGTGCTGGTCGACTTGAGCAAACCGCACCCCATGGACCGCGTGGTTTGCGGCGATGTGGGCTTCGGCAAGACTGAAGTTGCACTACGTTCGGCCTTCGCGGTAGTCAATGCCGGCGCCCAGGTTTGCGTGCTGGTTCCGACCACCCTGCTGGCTGCGCAGCACGCGCAAACTTTCGCCGACCGTTTTGCGGATTGGCCGGTAAAAGTGAACTCGTTGTCGCGCCTGAAGACCAAAAAAGAGCGCGCCCAACTGTTATCGGATTTAGGTGAAGGCAAAGTTGATATCGTGATCGGCACCCACCGATTGCTGCAAAGCGACGTAAAGTTCAAAAAACTCGGCCTGCTGATCGTGGACGAAGAACACCGCTTCGGCGTGCGCCACAAGGAGAGCATCAAAGCGCTGCGCGCGCAGGTGGACATGCTCACGCTCACCGCCACACCCATCCCGCGCACCCTGAATATGAGCCTGTCGGGGCTACGCGACTTATCCATTATTGCTACGCCGCCGGAACAGCGCTTGGCAATTCAAACCTTTGTCGCGCGCCGGGATACATCGCTGATCCAGGAAGCCTGCCGGCGCGAGCTGCGCCGCGGCGGCCAGATTTATTACTTGCATAACGAAGTGCGCGACATCGAACGCGTTGCCCGCGAGTTGCATGAAATCGTACCGGAAGCCCGCGTACGTATCGCCCACGGCCAGATGCGCGAACGCGAACTGGAACAGGTGATGCTCGATTTTTATCATCGCCGCTTCGACGTTTTGTTGTGTACTACGATCATCGAGTCCGGCATCGACGTGCCATCCGCCAACACCATGATCATCGATCGCGCCGATAAATTCGGCCTGGCGCAACTGCACCAACTACGCGGGCGCGTCGGGCGCTCACATCATCGCGCTTACGCTTATTTGCTAACGCCGCCGCCCAAGGCCATGACCACCGACGCCAAAAAACGTCTGGACGCGCTGGCGTCATTGGGCGATCTTGGCGCGGGCTTTACGCTGGCCACCCATGACCTGGAAATCCGCGGCGCCGGAGAACTGCTGGGCGAAGAGCAAAGCGGCCAGATTAACGAAATCGGCTTCGACCTTTACCGGCAAATCCTCGAACGCGCCGTCGCCGCCTACAAACGCGGCGAAATACCGCAGGCCGATATTGAAACCGCGGCCGATACGGAAGTGGATTTAAGCTGCTCCGCCCTGCTGCCCGAAGATTATATGCCCGACGTGCATATGCGCCTGGTACTGTATAAACGCATTAGCGCCGCCAAAGACGACGCGGCGCTGCGCGAATTAAAAATCGAACTTATCGACCGTTTCGGTCTATTGCCGCAAGTCACTGAAAACCTGTTTTCAATCACCGAAATCAAACTGCTTGCGACACCATTGGGCATTGCCAAAATTCAAGCCGGCCCGGACGTGGGCCGCCTGTACTTTGGCAAACAGACACGGATTAACCCCGGCACCCTGATCGCGATGGTGCAAAGCGATTCCCGCCGCTACCGCCTGGAAGGCGATAAACGGCTAACATTTTTCCGCGATATGCCGGATGTTGAAAGCCGAATAGACAAAGTCCGCGACATCCTGACCAGGTTGACTCCAAACGGAGATTAGCCAAGTTTCTCAAACCACTCTATGCCTTGTCGAAACAAGCGCCAACGCTTAAGCTAGCGGACCAGTTTTCAAATAGTCAGGGTCATCATGTCCGAAGCCGAAAACCGCCAATTCCGTCTCGCCAAACGCCCCCAGGGCATGCCCTCTGATGATGTCTGGGAACTTCAAAGCAGTGCTGTCCCGGAGCCGAACGACGGCGAAGTGTGCGTGGCCGTGCAATACATCTCCCTGGACCCCGCCATGCGCGGCTGGATGAACGAGGGCAAATCCTATATCGAGCCTGTAGATATAGGCGCGGTTATGCGCGCGGGTACGGTGGGTGAAGTGATTGCATCCCGGCATCCGGGTTTTGAACCCGGCGATAAGGTTAACGGCATGTTCGGCGTACAAACCCACGCGCTGGCCAAGGGCGATGATCTGCACAAAGTGGACACCTCGCTGGCCGAACTGCCCGCTTACCTCGGCGTGCTGGGTATGCCGGGGATGACGGCTTATTTTGGCCTGTTAGATGTGGGCGGATTACAGGAGGGCGATACGGTTCTGGTATCCGCGGCCTCCGGCGCGGTCGGCGCGCTGGTTTGCCAGATCGCAAAAATCAAAGGCTGCCACGTGGTCGGCATTGCCGGCGGCGCGGAGAAATGCAGCTATGTGGTGGATGAGCTTGGCGCTGACGGCTGCATTGATTACAAGAACGACAACGTTTTCGCTGGCATACAAAAACATTGCCCCAAAGGTATTAACGTCTATTTCGATAACGTCGGCGGGGAAATCCTGGACGCCGCACTCGCAAATCTTGCTCTCGGCGCGCGCGTGGTTATTTGCGGCGCGGTGTCGCAGTACAACAATATGGGTAATATCTACGCACCGAAAAACTATATGGCGTTGCTGATCTCCCGCTCGCGCATGCAGGGTTTCGTAGTATTCGATTACGAAAAACGTTACGGCGAAGGAGCAAAGGCCATGGCCGGCTGGCTGGCCGAAGGCAGGCTCCTGCATCGCGAAGACATTGTGGAGGGGATTGAAAACTTCCCCCAGACGCTGCGCAAACTGTTTACCGGGGATAACTTCGGCAAATTAATCCTCAAGGTATAGATCGGCAGAAACGCCGGGTATATGTTTCGTGTAACCACAAAGAACACAAAGCAAAAACCAGCAAAAACCATTCTTAGTGTTCTTCGTAGTTTTTAATCCTAAAAATTCCCCGTGGCTTGCCGCGGGGTCGGCGCGATGGGGTTTCCAAAGGGGAGAATCGTGATTCTCCCCTTTGGTCGCCCTGCGGGGTTTCATACCCCGTTGGGCGAAATTTAAATTGATTTTCATTTTAAAAAGGACCCAGCCATGATCAAAGACCAAGTCGTACTCATTACCGGCGCCAGCAGTGGCATCGGTGCGGTTACCGCCAAGCGCCTGGCCAAAGGCGGCGCCAAACTCGTGCTCGGCGCCCGGCGCGAAGACCGCTTGCAGGAACTGGTGGCACAGATCGAAAAAGACGGCGGTGAAGCGGCTTATAAAGTCACCGACGTAACCGATCACGAACAATGCCTTGCGTTGGCGCAAGCGGGAATAGAGAAGTTCGGCCGTATTGATACGCTGTTCAACAATGCCGGGTTAATGCCGCTGTCACCGCTGGCCTCGCGTAAAGTCGACGAATGGGACCGCATGATCGATGTGAATATCAAGGGCCTGCTCTACGCCATCGATTCGGTCCTGGGGCATATGCTCGAACGCGGTACCGGGCACATAATTAATGTGTCATCCGTAGCCGGCCACGTTGCCATGCCCGCGGGCGCGGTGTACTGCGGCACCAAATTCGCCGTGCGCGCCATTACCGAGAGCCTGCGTCAGGAAGTTAAAGGCAAGGTCCGCTGCACGATTATTTCCCCGGGCGCTACCGCAACCGAGCTAACCAGCACCATTACCCACGAAAAGGTAAAAGAGCGCATCGACGAGGTCTTCAAAATAGCCATGGACCCGGATGCCATCGCCCGCGCGGTGGAATATGCCATGGAGCAACCCGCGGAAGTTGCCGTGAACGAAATCATTGTTCGCCCCACCGCACAATAATCACACCAAGGAATTCCAATGACCAACCTCTACCAGGCGTCCGTCCCGATTGCCATTCACAAACTGGGCAACCTGAAACATATCTGCCAAGTCGGTGCTAAGCATGTGCAGGAAAATGAGCTTGAGGAATCGGCACTTACGAGTTTTCGGCTCTACCCGGACATGCTGCCCTTTAGCTCGCAGATCAAAATTCCTACCGACATCCTGTGCGGCATGACAGCGCGCCTTACCGGCAATGACCGCTTTGGCCTGAACGATGATGCCGCAAGCTTTGACGACCTGATCGCGCGCATCGACGCCACCGTTGCGCACTTGAACGAACAGAACCCGGACGACTACGAAGGCACGGAAAGCAAAACCGTCACCATGCAAACGCCGTTCGGCGAACTAACTTTTACCGGTACCGAATACGTTACAAATTTCGTGTTTCCCAACCTGTATTTCCACATCACCACCGCGTACAACATACTGCGTCACAACGGGGTAAAGCTGAGTAAACTGGATTATATTTGGGGCGGTTGATCTGCCGGCCCACAGTTGGCGAAGCCCGGGTAAATAAAACATGACACAGACAGCGATCCTGTTTCCCATTATGGCCTTGATCGGCTGGACCTTCCTGGTTGTGCTGCTGGTGCCCTACCAGCGATTCAAGGCCGCTTCTGCGGGCCAAGTCGAAATCGATGACTTTAAGTACGGTGAAGTGTCCGTGTCAACGAGGGTGAACCCGGGCTGGTTTATTCCGTGCCTATCCGGTTCATTGCCAAATGGATGGAGCGATGCTAAATTGGTCCAATGGACGCACGCGGCTTCCCGACATCGCTGCCAGAATTTCAGCGGGCCTTCCCCGATGATGCGGCGTGCGCGCGCTACCTTGAGCA
>JBDNIO010000069.1:0-2961 GCA_041688215.1 Salinisphaeraceae bacterium
GCACGGATCACAAGGTCAGCGCGGCTCATTTCGATAAGCTCGCGCGCACCACACCGGAACAGGCGGCGCGCAAGATTTATAAGGATCTGGCCAGCCGCAAGGGACGCTGTTTAATTGGCGTCGACGCGCAGGTTATCGACAAAATACAACGCGGCATGCCGGTGAGTTACTGGAACGTTATCGAACGTCTGATGCCCTCCAACTAGCAATGGCACAACAGATGAAGAACAAGACCACAATAGTGCGCAGCGGCCGGTTTCAGTGGCGCGGATACGCCCTCGCGTATGAAGTCTGGGGTGATAAAGGCACGCCCTGCCTGCTAATGCACGGCCTGCTGCTGGATTCTTTAATGAATCGCGACCTTGCGCGGCGCTTCGTGGCCGCCGGATACCAGGTTGCGCTGCTGGATTTTCTCGGCCACGGCGCCAGCGAAAAACCAATGGATGCGCGCGAGCATCGCATCGATTTCTTGGGCGACCAGGCGCTGGCCTGCCTTGATCATCTGGGCTGGGACCAGGCGTTGGTCGGCGGCGTTTCCCTGGGCGCCAACGCGGCCTTGAGTATGGCCACGCAAGCCCCGGATCGCTGTCTCGGCCTGTTCATAGAAATGCCGGTAATGGAACAGTCAACCAATTTTGCCGGCGCGGTGTTTTTGCCGCTGGTCATGGCCAGCTACTACCTGCCGTGGGTGATACGGCCGTTTGCGCGCGGCATGCGCCGCCTGCCGCGCCCACGCTGGGAAAGTGCCGCCAGTGTCATGAATGCGCTGTCCACCGAACCCGCGATGATCAACGCCGTGCTGCACGGCCTGCTGGTGGGGCCTATCGTTCCGGCCGCGTATGCACGCCGAAAACTGCAAATGCCGACTCTGATCATCGGCCACGGCTGGGATGCGCTGCATGAATTACGCGACGCCAGCAGATTAGCGCAAGAGTTGCCGAACGCACAACTTGTTAAAGCTGCATCCATTCTGGAATTGCGCATACGGCCGCAACGCCTGTGGCCTGCGATTGAGCGTTTTCTTCAGTCGTTGAATGCCACGCCGCGCAAGGGCAGTAGGCCCCAAACCCGAAGCAAGGCTCGTAGCAAAGCCAAACCCCGCTAGGCGGCTTTCCACTTGATGTTGCAACCCTGGCTCGGGGTTTGTGCTTCTTCGGGAATCATGTCGCCTTCGAGAATCGAGTCGAGTGAGGCGCGCAGATCGGAGCCGGTTACCGGCTCGCTGTTGCCGGGGCGCGAGGCGTCAAGCTGGCCACGGTAGGCACACTTCAAGTCTTCGTCAAACACGAAGAAATCTGGCGTACAAGCCGCGTTATAGGCTTTGGCCACGTCCTGACTTTCGTCGTAGAGATAGGCAAACGGAAAATTATTTTCCGCCGCAAACTCCTTCATCTTTTCCGGCGAGTCATCCGGATGCGTGCTTACATCGTTGGAAGAAATAGCCACAAAGCCGATGCCCTGGTTCATGTAACGCTCAGCAATCGCCACCAGTTGCGCCTTGACGTGGAGCACGTAGGGACAATGGTTACAGATAAACATGGCCACGGTGGCCTTGTCGCCGGCCACATCGGCCAGACTCACCGGGTTACCCGATACGGTATCCGGTAATTCAAAGTCCGGCGCCTTCTTGCCGAGCGGCATCATTGTGGATGGGGTAAGACTCATATACTACTCCTGAAATAAATAAAGCCTGAAACAAATAAGGTAAGCCCAGTCTAGCAAGCCCGGTCAATAGTGACTGTACAGCCTGGCGGATAACTTATACTATATCCGCCTACCCAGATAAGAGGATGACTCAAAAATGAACCGTGGATATCTATTCACTTCGGAATCAGTTTCCGAAGGACACCCCGATAAAATGTGCGATCAGGTTTCCGATGCGGTGCTCGACGCCCACCTGGAACAGGACCCAATGGCCCGCGTGGCCTGCGAAACCGGCACCAAGACCGGCATGGTTATGGTGTTTGGCGAGATCACATCCAAAGCTCAAATCAACACCGAAAAGCTGATACGCGACACGGTGCGCGACATCGGCTACACCAGTTCCGAGATGGGTTTCGACGCCGACACCTGCGCAGTAATGGACGTGCTCGGCCTGCAAAGCCCCGACATTAACCAGGGCGTCGACCGCTCGCGCCCGGAAGAACAGGGCGCCGGCGACCAGGGCATGATGTTCGGTTACGCCTGCAACGAAACCGATGTGCTCATGCCCGCGCCGATCACCTACGCGCACCGGCTGATGCGCAAACACGCCGAACTGCGCAAGGCCGGCACGGTTAACTGGCTGCGTCCGGATGCGAAATCACAAGTCACCTTCCGCTACGAAAACAGCAAGCCCGTGGCGATTGATGCGGTGGTTCTGTCTACCCAGCATTCGCCGGAGATTAGCCAGGAAGACCTTAAAGAGGGCGTGATGGAAGAAATCATCAAGCCGGTGCTGGGCGACTGGTTGTCCGACAATCCGCTGGTGCACATCAACCCCACCGGCAAATTCGTGGTTGGCGGCCCGCTCGGCGATGCCGGCCTGACAGGACGCAAGATTATTGTCGACACCTACGGCGGCATGGCCCGCCACGGTGGCGGCGCATTTTCCGGCAAGGACCCGTCCAAGGTCGACCGCTCTGCCGCCTACGCGGCGCGCTATGTGGCCAAGAATGTAGTCTCGGCCGGCTTGGCCGACAAGTGCGAGTTGCAGCTTTCTTATGCCATTGGTGTGGCCGAACCCACCTCCATCTCGGCGGACACCTTCGGCACCGGCAAGGTCGAAGACTATAAATTGACCGCCCTGATCCGCGAGCATTTTGACCTGCGGCCCTACGGCATTCTGAAAATGCTCGATCTGGCCCGGCCGATTTACAAGGCCACCGCGGCTTACGGCCATTTTGGCCGCGACGACGTCGACCTGCCCTGGGAACGCACCGACCGCGCCAAGGCGCTGGCCGATGCCGCCGGATTGCAGGC
>JBDNIO010000070.1:0-2083 GCA_041688215.1 Salinisphaeraceae bacterium
AAGGGCGGGACCAGTTTCAAGAAGTGTCATTTTGAAACGTTCCGCTTTGCCGAGGATCTGGATTTCACGCTGACTGACCCGGCGCATCTCAGCGTAGAATTTCTGACTCATACTTTCAATGAAATCGCTGAGCAGCTTGCAGAAGAAGTCGGTATTGAGTTTTTCAATGACCAGTTCAAATTCAAGATTATAGACAAGGGGAACGGTCAGTTCTCGGCGCAAGGCAAGATTCACTTCAACGGCCCGTTACGGCGAAGGCAAGGTGTCGCCAGCATCAAACTCGATCTAACGAATGACGAGATTTTGGTGCTCGAACCAGTAAACAAAGCCGTTCACCATCCCTATTCTGATGAGCCGGATGACGGCATAAAGGCCACTTGCTACGCGTTCGAGGAAGTGGTTGCCGAAAAGATAAGGGCGCTCGCTTAACGCGCGCGGCCGCGGGATCTCTACGACGTTATCCATTGCTATCGTAACCGGCAACTAATTGGTAACCCGCGTGTGGTGTATGGCGTCCTTGAGAAGAAGTGTGACTTTAAGAACATCCCGGTGCCCACGTTTGAGAGTATCGAGCAGCACGAGAAATTGGACGAACTTGCCCCGCAATGGGCCAACATGCTTGCTCATCAGTTGCCATCTCTTCCCCCATGGAGTCGTTTTGGGCGGAGTTACCGGCGCTCTTCTCGTGGCTGGCTGGATTGCAGCCCGTCGAGGTACTCGAACCCCTACCGGCAAAAGCGGGTGAGACGACGTTTCATCCTGGCCGCGTATCGAGTGCGTTCGAAATTGAACCATGCTTGCAGCGTATTCAGTTTGCCGCCGCGAACCGCGTCTGTGTCGCGCTGGGTTATCACGGAAGAATCCGGACCGTAGAGCCATTGTCGTTTCGACGTTCGCAGGCTGGCAATCCACTCTTTTATGGTTTCGAGCGGGATGCCGGTCATGCGAAAGCCTATTCGCTGGGCAAGATTCAGTCCGTGGAGGTGACGAATCACCCGTACACAGCCAGGCACCCGGTCGAAATCAGCGCGTCGGGGCCGATCTCGATGCCGCGCGTTCGTCGCAGGTAGGGCTTACTGGCATTCTAAGTCTCGACTAACAGGCCGCTCGGGGAATTATTCGGTTACGAGTAACAGTCCTGCGGATGAACGCAACATGCTCGAACGGCTGTGCCGCTACATCAGTTGCCAGGCGGTGGCAGACAAGCGCCTGCCGCTGACTTCAAAGATAACCAGGGTCGAGCTGGTGATATGTCACTCTTCAATTTCAGTATGGCCTAGGACTGGAATAGCGTATTTATAGAAGTTCGACCCCGTTTTTTCTCCTCGACGGCCTCGAAGACGCTTATGAACAAGGCACACTAATGGGCCTGTTCGCCGAAAAATACACGTTCACCCGCGAGGCCCAAGACGTGTTTGCGGTTGAATCCCTGAAACGCGCCGCCGCGCCAACGAAAACGGCGATTTCGACGCCGTAATGGCGCCGGTAGAGATCAGCACCCGCAAAGGTGATGAAACCAGCGCACGCGACGAGCAACCCTTCGCCACCAACAAAGACAAAATCCCCAAGCTGAAACCCGCATTCAAAAAAGACGGCACGGTTACTGCCGCCAACGCCAGTTCTATATCCGACGGCGCCGCAGCGGTGGTGCTAATGCCGCTGAGCGAAGCCGGAAAGCGTGGCCTTACCCCGCTGGCGCGCATCTGTGGCCACGCCGGGCACGCGCAGGAGCCGAGCTGGTTCACCACCGCGCCGGTCGGCGCCATGCGTACGCTGCACAGCGCGCTGGGCTGGTCCGTGACCGACGTGGATTTGTTTGAGATCAATGAGGCCTTCGCCGTAGTCACCATGGCCGCGATGCAAGAACTCAACATCCCGCACGACAAGGTCAACATCAACGGCGGCGCCTGCGCACTCGGGCACCCCATCGGCACATCGGGCGCGCGGTTGGTTGTCACCCTGTTGGCCGCACTGGCTGATAAAGGCACAAAACGCGGTGTTGCGTCGCTGTGCATTGGCGGCGGCGAAGCCACGGCATTGGGGATCGAACGCTTTTGCATAGCGCCTGACCCATGGCAACGCT
>JBDNIO010000071.1:0-7003 GCA_041688215.1 Salinisphaeraceae bacterium
GCATTATTCATGTGGATCTTCCGTGGTTTTGATGTTGGGATTTGAGAATCAACACTTTACCACGCGCAAGACCCTTTTTATTCTTAAATCAATAAGTTACTGGTACTTTTGTGCTCAAAATTAAATCCGAAACTTGAGTTATAAGAACCACTTCTGATTAAAGCCGCAGGCTTTATGCGAGCGAAATAACGCTCTTCAAAAGCATGCGTACCAGCATGGTCTGGCGGGTGACGCCGGTTTTGCCGAAGATGGAGCGCAGGTGGGTGCGGGCAGTATTGCGACGCACGCCCAGTTGTTCTGCCGCTTCATCCAGGGTATTGCCTTTGGCCAGCAATACAGCCAGCGCGGCCTCCATCTTGGTGAGGTCGAAGATACGCCGAACCACATCCTGCATAGGTTGCGCGCTGTTGTAATCGGGGTCACGCAGGAACATTGCAGCGGCCGGACGACGGGTAGACTCCGACCACTGCCCCATGGGAATAGTGCGCACCACGATGCCGAGTCGGCTGCGATCAAACTGGCGACTAATCGACATCGCCTCCACTACCGACGGTCCGACATCGGCGCGCCCGCCGGCAATTGCTTCCTGCAGTAGACGTTGCAGTTCCTGATTCTCGGTGCGGCTATCCGCCTTCAACCCCTTGAGGGTGAGTTTGATGCCATCTTTTTCTTCCAGGATGCGATCAGCTTCCTGGTTGGTTTCCAGAATCGCGCCGTCCTGGCTGTAGCTGATCATGCCCAGCAGCAAGCGATTCATTGCGCCGGAAAATATCTGGCGCTCGCATTCCAGATAATCGAGCTTGGCATGCAGGCGAATGGCGCAACGCAAATGCGGCAGGATCACGCGCACCAGGTTCTTGTCTTTTTGCGAAAACTTTTTGCCATCGAGCGGGCGCGTGACACGCAGGCGGCA
Source organism: Salinisphaeraceae bacterium (assembly GCA_041688215.1). GTDB lineage: Bacteria > Pseudomonadota > Gammaproteobacteria > Nevskiales > Salinisphaeraceae > JBDNIO01. The sequence continues at coordinate 914 of JBDNIO010000071.1, forward strand.
TTCGATGCCTTCCTCCGTGTAGATGTCCGCCCCCAGCAGATGCCGTATAGACAGCGGTTTCAGATATTCCTGATACATCACGCTGTCCTGCCAGCGCGCGCTGCCAAGCAGTTCTTCCGCCGAGGTCACTTCATCTTCAGGCAGGCTTACAAACGGATCGACGGCGAAAAAATGGGTTTCGTAAGACTCGGTGGCCTGCTCGTCCACGTCGCCACTGTTGACCATGACCCCGCGGGATTCAGGTGAGGGCGGGCGCAGCATAAGGGTAACGTGCGCGGCCTGCATTAGCTCGCGCATGGTTTCCAGCGCGCCGTGCCAGGGCATGGCCTCGGTAATGCCGTCATAGATGGCACCAAGCAAACGGTCCAGATCTACCGGACCCACGGGGTAGTCCGCGTTTTTTAGCAATTCAACCCGGGGGCTGTCTGCTGGAAACTCCATTGAATCCTCGAGTGCAGCCATACGCCTCAACATCTGCTTCTTATAGGTTTTCTCTTAACTGGCATAGTATACCCAAGCGACATGATCTGCTTTATGTTCGCCAATTTCAAAATTAAGGCGGCTAAACCGAAAATGACAGACGAAATTACCAAACGCAATGCCATGCAGGCTTATATTGACGAATTCAATGCGCAGAATCTTGCCGGCATCGTTGCCTTGTATGCCGAAGATGCAACGATCGAAGACCCGGTAGGCAGCCCGGTTATATCTGGCAGACAGGCGATAACGGCGTTTTACGAAACCGCCCTGCAGACCGGGGCCAGACTGCGCCTGTCCGCACCCATTCGCACCTCACATAGCGACGCCGCAGCGATGGCGTTCGAGGTGGCTCTCGAATTGCCACAGGGGGCCACGGTAATTCATGTCATTGATGTGATGACATTCGACCCGGCCGGTGAATTTACCTCGATGAAAGCCTATTGGGGCCCAGGTGATATGCGCCCCGGCGATATCAGCTGATTACGCGGCGGTCGCGTCCTCGCCCGCGGTTTCGCACAGCGCCTCGGCGCAGTCGATCACAAGACACCAGAGCGCCGCGGCGGATTGCCGCGCGCCTACGGCGCTCGCAATGACCCGAAATGCGCTAATCATGCTCGGCTGAGTTTTGGACCTGAGCAAAAAGAAAAAAGCGCGCCGAAAGAAACGGCGCGCTTTTTATTGCAGGATGCCCGCAGGCTGGCGCTTTAAAGGCTTAGTCCTCAAACGCATGCTTCAACGGCGGCTTGTCGTCCAGCCCCTTGTCTATTTCATGCACCTTGCGCTCCTTGAATTTGGCCGGCACGTCGTCGACGTCCAGATAGAACTGGTCGTACCACTGGCGGTTCTTGAACACCGGGCCGTCGCCGTCGCAAAGCATGGGGTTATCGACGCGGGTCTTGTTGTGCCAGATTTCCACGTCTTCGCCAAAGGCCTTGTTGGTCATCTCGACATAGCCGTTGACCATCTCGGCGCATTGTTCATCCGACATGCCAGGGAATTTTTTCACCATCACGCCGAAACGCAGCTCGAAACTGTTCTGGTCGATCGGTGTATGTGAGTTCATTAATATGGACTCCACCGGCATGCCCTGCATGTTTCCGAACATGTGGGTGATCTGGTAGGCCGGGCCGTAATAAGTCGCCACGGTGGTGAGCAAATCGTCTTCGCCGCCGAGTTCCGGGAAGGTGCCGACCATGATCTGCGTGGCGCGGTAGCCTTCAAAAATATTCGCAAAATACTGCAGACCGGTCGAGCCGTGTACCGGGCCGAAATGCGCCATGTCGGCCACGTTGTCGATCAGTTCGCGACAATTATTATGAATCGTCCATTTCACTACCGACCAGTCCGACCATTCGTCGGAAAACACCTGGTCTATTTTCGGAATATCCAACTCGGGCGAGGGGTCGCTGCCTTCGGCGTCGTGCCACACAAATAATAATTTATTTTGCTCGCAAATCTGCCAGGCCTGGGTACGCGCCTTGGGCGGAATATTTTTCGCGTAGGGTATCGCGGTGCAGACGCCGTCGCTGCCCCAGGCCCAGCCGTGGAATTTACAAACCACGGAATTGCCCTCGACCCTGCCCAGTGCCAGGTCTGCGCCCATGTGCGGGCACCAGCCATTGAGTACGCACAACTCGCCGGCGCTGTCCTGAAACACCACCAGGCGGGTGCCGAAAATATTGACGCCGTGGACTTCGCCGTCCTTATAATCTTGTGCCAGCCCCAGACAATGCCAGCCGCGCGCAAAACGCTCCGGCACTTCCCCTGCTTCGATTTGATGTGCAGGTTTACTAGCTTGCTTGGGCTTGATAACGCTGGCCATTTTGCATTCTCGAGTCGACTATGAAGAAGCACAGTTTGGCGAGCCTATGACGCGTGCGCTTCATCCGTTTGCGGGATGTTGGCTATTTGAGATAGCGGCATGCTAGGTACCGTGGACTATATTTTCAGCGTCGGCACGCAGTTGCGAACGTCGCAATGAGGAGTTACTAAAGTGAGCACAGCACAACAGGACATCAAGCTAGGATCCAGTCATCTGGAACGCTGCCCCTTCCCCATCCCCATGGGTTGGTACTTCGTGGATTATTCCAAAAATCTGGCGAAAGAAGAAATTCGCAACATCGACATTCTGGACCAGGAGTGGGTGCTGTTCCGCACCGAGGGTGGCCAAGTCGGCATGACGGACCCCTACTGCCCGCATCTAGGTGCCCACATGGGCCACGGCGGCAAGGTTTGTGGCGAGCTCTTGCGCTGCCCGTTCCACCACTGGAAATACGATACCGCCGGCTGGAACAAGGACATCCCCTACGGCAAGGTCGCACCGCCGGTGACCAAGAAAAAACCCATCCTGCGCACCCTGCCCTGCGAAGAACGCTGGGGCATGATCTGGTGCTGGTACCACCCCGCGGCACAACCGCCGGAATGGCAATTGCCGAGCATTCCTGAGCTGGAGGATACGGAGAACTTCATCGAGCCGGCTACCGGCCACTGGGACGCGCACACCGCGCTTCAGGAAATCGGCGAAAACGCGGTGGACTTTGTACACCTGAAATTCCTGCACGGCGAAAAGGAAATCCCACCGGCCGAATACAGTTTCAACTGGCCGCATTACAAGATCGACATGAATAACGGCTACATCGTCGGCGAATCCCACGGCCCAGGCCTGAACGTGTACAAATTCACGCACGAAGGCGTAGTGGCCACCATGGTGAATTACACCGTGCCGATTACCCGAGAATTGTCCAAGATCAACATGAGCTTTACCCATCCGAGATTCGAGGAAGGCACCAAGGAAGCCATGATTGCCGAGCACCTGGTAAAGCACATGGTGGGCGAAGCCGACGGCAAGGAAAGCGCCGGTTTCGAGAGCGTGGATTTCATCGTCTGGAACAACAAAAAATACCGCGCCGACCCGCTATTATGCGACGGTGATGGCCCGATCCTGCAATACCGCAAGTGGTTCAAGAAGTTCTACGCGGGCTCCGAAGACGAAGCCAAGGTATAAGCTTTAGTGGTTAAAATGGCAACTCAAGTCACTTAGCCGTCATTCTGGGCTCGCGTAGCCCGAGCTTCGCGAGCCGAACGTAGTGAGCACAGCGAGCTGAACCCAGTGAACCCGGAATCCACTGGTTCAAAAAGACTGGATTCCGGATAAAAATGCTGCGCATTTTCCGGAATGACGAGGCAAACTGGGCGTCAGCAAGGCCCACTAACATTCAATGATACACTCTGGCTGGAGCTCAAACAGGGTGTATTTTTTAGATCAGGACTAAGATTTATAGATGCCAGAAATACACGTCACAGACCGCGAGGGTAACAAGCACACGCTCGAGGCCCCCAATGGCGAGCCACTGATGGAAACCCTGCGCGATCAGGATATGGACGTAGAAGGCATATGCGGCGGCCAGTGCGCCTGCGGCACCTGCCATGTTTATGTGGGTGAAGAATGGGCAGACAAACTGCCGGCCCGCGAGGAAGACGAAGCCGACATGCTGGAAGCCATCGAGGACATGGTGGAGGTTAAGAAGACTTCGCGGCTGTCGTGCCAGATCGAGATGAGCGATTCACTGGCCGGGCTCACGGTAGAAGTCGCACCGGAATTTTAAGCCGAAACTAACGCAGCATTCTCGCGATCAACCCATCCGCCCACCGGGTTGTCAGCAGGCGCATTATCCGCAAACTCAGCATGTTATTCATCGCGTAGTGCGCGGCCTTGCGACGATCCGTTGCAGCAAAAAATACCAGTCCTGCAACCGCTTGCGGCGTTGAGCGTTTCTTAGGCGCATTCTCCGCCAGCATGCACGTGAATTTCCTGAACTGCTCATCCAGCCGGCTGTTTTCAATCGGGTTGCTGATCTCATCCATTGCGTGAAACAACTCGGTTTCTATCGCGCCAGGACGAATAGTGGCAACGTGCACGCCAAGGTGACGCAGTTCGCGCCGCAGCACATCGCTAATGCCCTCCAGTGCCAACTTCGTGCTCTGATATATCTGGAACGGCGTGCGGAATTTATACGATTCGTTGCTGATATTTATTACCCGGCCACCGCTGGCAACAAGTAAACCCAGGCAGGCATGGGTAACGCGCAAGGCACCGAAACTGTTGATCTGAAAATGCCGGATCAGCATTTCTGGATCTGTTTCCGCCACCGGAAAATAGCCGATTATGCCCGCGTTGTTCACGACCACATCCAGGCGGCCACGTCGGCTCTGGATTAAATCGGCTGCTTTTTGTACCGAGCCGCTGTCGGTTACATCCAGTGCCGCAATTTCAATGCGTGGCCGCTTTTCCAGATCGGCCAGTAACGCGAGATCAACATCGGTGGCAACCACCGTACAACCCTCGGAATGAAAGCGCTCTACAATCTCGTGCCCCAGGCCTCTGCCAGCACCCGTGACCAGCACCATAGAAGTCACGTCGATTTCAGCCATCCCTGGGCATCGAAGAATTCAAATGCGTCGGCCAGCGATTCGCGCATCGGGCGCGGCGCGTACCCCAGTTCATGCATGGCCTTGTCGTAACGAATAACGTCATTGGAAACACTGGCCCGCAACATATTGGCGGTAAACATGGGCTTGCGGCCAAACAGCTTTGCCGCGCCCAGGGTAAACGGTAGCATCGCCCAAGCCACCCACAGCGGCAACATGACACGCGGCATCTTTACGCCGGTAATATCAGCCCAGACACCACCCATTTCGCGCATGCCAATGGCGCGACCGGTCAACAGATAACGCTCCCCGCGGCGACCCTTCTCCGCCGCCGCGATTGTGCCGGCAGCTACATCGCGCGCGTCGGCGCAGTCGGTTACGGCATTCATCATGGCCGGCAGGCGGCCATGAAACAGGTCGAGCAAACTGGCGCCGAGCAACGAGGGTTCATAATCATGCGGGCCGGTTAAGGTACCCGGATTGATGATTACCGCATTCAGGTTTTTATCCCGAACCATATCGTGGATTAACTGCTCGCCGTGGGCCTTGGAACGGTGATAATCACATTTGTGATTCAGTGCCAGCGGTTTGGATTCATCCAGCGGCTGATTCAGCGGCGCCAGCACCAGCGCATGGTGCGATGAGCAATGTACCAGCCGGATACCTCGCGCAGCGCAAGCCTCGGCAATGTTACGCGTGCCTTCTACATTCACCGCCCAGACACTGCCATCGTGATCGCGGTCCAGCACCACCTTGGCGGCAATGTGATAAACCTGTTCCGCGCCGGTTACCAGTTTTTCTACCGCCTCGCCGTCCAGCACGGAGCCGTGCACGTATTCCACGTCCAGCCCCTGCAGGGACACCGGCGTGCCCTCGCCGATTTCCAGCACGCGCACCGCATCACCACGTTCCAGCAAGGCACGCACCAGAGCGCATCCCAGCCTGCCGCTTGCCCCTGTTACTGCTACTTGCATTGTAAGGGCCTAAATTCCAAAACCGCCGGAGACGTTTATCTGTTGGCCCGTCACGTAGGCTGCTTTGTTCCGTGCCTATCCGGTTCATTGCCAAATGGATGGAGCGATGCTAAATTGGTCCAATGGACGCACGCGGCTTCCCGACATCGCTGCCAGAATTTCAGCGGGCCTTCCCCGATGATGCGGCGTGCGCGCGCTACCTTGAGCA
>JBDNIO010000009.1:0-26994 GCA_041688215.1 Salinisphaeraceae bacterium
ACCCATAGCAAATAATGCCAACTGTAATAACCAATAGCACAGGCAATACGACTGCGAACTCTATTAGCGCAGCACCACATTGAAAACTCTTAGGAATTTTGCCCTGCATCATAGCAGCTGTATGTTTACCAAGCCCTGGGCTCGCAAAAACTCTGGCACTGGTAATATCCCAGCGACGGACAGTCCGCTAGGAAAAGGGTAATTCACATTAACTATCACTTGGCGGCTAGCACTATCGAGGGGAGGCAAGACTGAAACGCTTGTGGTGGCACCGCTCCCAGGCAAAAACCCAAGTACATCGTCTACCCGCATTCTAGCCTGCCTCTCGGCCTCTCCAGCGAAATCTGCGAAATCAGGGGCAACAGCCACCACGGCATCGGCGCCTGATTCGGCCGCGTAAGCCACTGCCTGCTGAGCAACGAAAACGATGCTGTAAACAATAATGCCGTATAAAAGAGTCAGCATCGGAAGCAGGATAGCCGCGAACTCAACCAAGGTGGCTCCCGATTGCTTTCCTAGCAATTTTTGGCATCGATTAATTCGAGGGGCGCCAACCGATTTCATTTTTTACGTTTCCGGAGTTGATAGAGACATAGTGTAGTGATTTGCCCGAGCCGCACTTATATGTGCGGACACGGGCAAAATAAGCAATAAATTTACTCGGGGTTTATCGCATCCGATGCACTTTCAAATACGGATTTAATATCGGTGCCGACAAATGTAGCTGCCCCAAGAGCCACAATGGCTATCACAGCCACAATCAACACATATTCAATCAGGGTCGCACCGCGCTGACGCTGTCCCAAATTAGCCTGCAACCAAAAACGCATATAATTCAACATAGTCTTTACTCCTTAAGTTTTAAACGAATCCTGTTAACGGTAGACCGTCCAGTAAGCTGTTAATGTGACTTTTCCCTTCCTTGCCAAAATCTGCAATTAATAGAGGTGCCCTTAACACATGGCCACGTATGCAATAGGTGACCTTCAAGGATGTTATCGGCCATTCATGAACCTACTTGAGGCCTTGAATTTTAATTCCGGGCATGATCAATTATGGTTAGTCGGGGATCTGGTAAACCGGGGCGACGGCTCGCTGGAATGTTTACGTTATGTGCGCAGCCTGGGTGAATCCGCGATTACGGTACTCGGCAATCATGATTTGAACCTACTGGCCCTGGCGCAAAAACCCGACGCCCTGACACAAGCCAACGACACCCTCAAACCCATTTTGCGCGCCCCCGACCGGGATGAATTACTGACCTGGCTGCGCCACAGACCGCTAATCCACCACGACCCTGAACTGGACTGGTGCATGCTGCACGCCGGCTTGCCCCGGCAATGGAGTATCTCCGCTGCCCAGCACCACGCAAAGGAGCTGGAGCATGTTCTGCAAAGTGATGACTATGCGGAATTTTTCGCGTCGATGTATGGCAATGATCCCGCGAAATGGTCAGATGCTTTAACCGGCATGGCAAGACTGCGCGTCATTACCAATTGCTTCACACGACTGCGTTTGTGCCACCCCGATGGCAGCCTCGATATGGACCACAAAGGCACCCTGAAGGACGCACCGCCGCACCTGACGCCGTGGTTCGCTTTACCCAATCGCGCGAGTGCCGGCCAGCGTATCGTATTCGGGCACTGGTCCGCACTGGGCCAGGTCGCCTGGCCCGAGCATAACGTGTGGGGAATAGATACCGGTTGTGTCTGGGGGGGGCGTATGACGGCGTTGCAGCTGGACGGTGAACCGGAATTGATCAGCGTCGCCTGCGAGTAAATTCTAGTGTAGGGCAAGCGTGTCGCTTGCCATTGGTTAACAGATACCATGTCACAGATTTGCTCTGTAACCCGTGAGAATACTCCAGTGCTATTCGGGCTCGTCAAACCCCATCTGGTAAGGCCATTGCCGCCAATGGCGTATCAGGCCGGCCGTTACCGGGTTCTCGCGCATATAAAGCCATTTCTCCTGAGCGCTTTCGTTATGGCGCAACAGGTGATCAAACACACCGGTTTGCCATTGCCATTGCGCGCTTAAAGACTCGCGGACCCAGCGTTTAAACCAACGCGCATAATCGCCGGGGGATGCATTGCGATTGCTCGGTGCGGCTAAAATATGTACATGGCCGGGCATTAGCAGTAGTGCTAGTGTATGCCAGCGGTCTAGCTTAGCCGCAGCCTCAAGTACGGCCTGCCAAGCCGCGTCGTTCGCTAATACCGGTTTGCGGCCGGCCGACACACACAGTAAGAAAGTAGATCACCTCGCAGGCATCTGGCAGCAGCACCGGAATACGAGGAGGATGAGCCATTAATCAATTTCTCGAATGTCGATGTGCAGGGCACTTATGGTGATTGCCGCCACCATGGCAAGATACAATCTTGCCCTACACCCGCAAAATAAACTCATCATTCTGTAGGGCAAGCGTGCCGCTTGCCTTGTTATTCGCTGCGCTCAACCCGCTACGCCCAGGCAAGTCGCAGACTTGCCCTACATGACGTTGCGGGCCATAACAGGCATGGCTTAAATTTATAAACTTTAATAAAGCCCCGGCAGAAAGCCACCGGGGCTCTTTTACATCGTCATATATGCGACTTTAATGCGCGCCGGACTGGCTCTCGTCTATATCTTCCAACTTCGTGTAACCACCCTCGGGTTTCGGGTAGTCCATGAAGAAGTGAGCCAATGCCGGTAATACCAGAATGGCGCCGAACATGTTGGCGGTGAAGATGAAGATAAGCAGAATGCCCATGTCGATCTGGAATTGCAGATCCGAGAACAGCCAGGTCGCCACACCGGAGCCGAGCGCAATACCGGTAAATACCACGGCCTTGCCGGTTTTCTGCATGGTGCGGTAGTAGGCATCCTGCAGGCTCAGGCCGAAGTCACGCACGCCTTCCTGGAATACGCTGTAAACGTAAACGCCGTAATCCACACCGATGCCTACCGCCAGCGCCACAATCGGCAAGGTGGCTACCTTCATGCCGATACCGGCCAGCGTCATTACGCCATAGCCCATCAACGATACGAGTGACAGCGGCGCGATGATACAGATCACCGCGGCGGTGCTGCGGAATGCCAGGATCATCAGGAGCAGGATCACACCGTAAACATACAGCAGAATCTCGATTTCCTTGGCTTCGATAACTTCGTTGGTCGCCGCCATGACGCCGACGTTGCCTGACGCCAGCTCAAAGGTAACGCCGGTGTCCTGATTTTCCGGGCGATCGCGGAATTCCTTCACAGCATCGACGATGTTGTGGATGGTTTCCGCCTTGTGATCCGCGGTGAAAATAATCACCGGCATCACGCTACAGTCTGGCAGCAGCAGACCGGTACTCGTAGGCACTGGCGTAATCGCCTGCGAGAGCACATAACGGTTGCGTGGAAGCATCTTGAACTTCAACGCGCCCTCATTAAAGCCCAGGTTCACCTGTTTGGCGATCTGGCCCAGCGAGATGGTGGACTGCACGCCCTGGGTGTTTTGCATCTCCCAGGCGAAGCGGTCGATCTCTTCCATAAACTGGTAATTGATGCAGGCCTCGGGTTGGGTAACCGCCATCACCTTGAGCTGGTCCGTACCGATGGAGAAGTTTTCAACAATGGCGTTGTTGTCTTTGTTGTAGCGTGAATCCGGGCGTAGTTCCGGCACGCCCTTGGAGAAATCACCCACCTTGAGCTCGTCATATTTCCACAGGGACCAGCCCAGCAACACACCACAAATCAACAGGATGGTTATGGCGACCGGCGCCGTGGTGGTTTTGGATATCAGGCGCCACAAGCCGTCGTATACGTGGTCGCGCTTGGCCTGCTTCTCCTTGAATGCTTCCGGATCTTTAATATTGATGTAGGTCAGCCAGATCGGCACCATTACCTTGTTGGTGATAATAATGGCGAACATACCGAAGGAGGCATTCAGCGCCATTTCCTGAATGATCTCGATCGGAATCAGCAAGATCGTCAGGAATCCCGCCAGGTCGGTTACCAGTGCGGTGGACCCGGGAATAAACAAGCGTCTGAAGGTTAGCAATGAGGCGTCGAAATTGGTGCGGTTGTTCTCTGCCATTTCATGCACCCAGGCGTTGACGTACTGCACGCCGTGGGACACCGAAACCGCAAGCACCAGGAAAGGCACGAGTATCGCGAAGGGATCCAGCCCAAAGCCGCTGGCCGTAAGCAACCCAAACTCCCAGATCACACAGACGATGGACGCCACCAGTACGACCATCGCAAGTTTCGGCGAGCCCAGATAGCCCCAGAGCAGGAGCGCGGTCATTATGATCGTAATCAGGAAGAACAGTGCTACCTTCAGCGCGCCATCGACAATATCGCCGACTACCTTGGCGAAACCGATAATATGTATTTTTATGTTTTCGGTTTCATATTTCTCGCGAATCTGGTCCAGTTCGCGCGACACGCGTACGTAATCGAGTTCTTCCCCGGTTTTCGGGTCAATATCGAGCAGCTGCGCCTGCACCATGGCGCCGGTTTCGTCCTCTGCTACAAATCGCCCGACGATATCCGCCTTGCCGACATTGGTTTCAATCTGGTCGAACATCTCGCGGGTTGGTGCGTAGTCCGCGGGTATCACGTTACCACCGGACAAGCCGCCCTCGACCACTTCGATGTAGCGCACGTTGGGAGTAAACAACGACTGTACGCGCGCACGGTTCACACCGGGCATTAAAAATACATCATCGGTAACTTTTTTCAGTTTCGCCAAGAATTCTTCGTTGTAAATTTTTTCGCCGTCTTCCTGCATCAGCGCCACCAGAATCTGGTTGGCGCCGCCAAGTTCATCCCGGTACTTCAGGAAGGTTTCCATATACGGGTGTTCAAGCGGAATGGACTTCAGATAGCCCGCATCAATTTCGGTTTGAGAAGCCAGATAACCGAAGACAACGGTAAGAAACAACAGAATGCCCATGGTGACCATACGCTTGGCGTAGATCAACGGCTCGATGGCGCGGAGAATGTGCTCTTGAGTAATCATTTCGAAAAGGACTCCCTTGAAACCTGGTGCCTGGCTGGTGCTTTAATCAGCAGCAGCGAACTCGACTGTTTATTGAACAAATTATTTTTTGCGTTTGTACAGGAAGGCGCCGGGCTCACCGACCAGCACCAGATTGCCGTCATCCGTTTCAGCGACTGCGGACAACCCACCGTCCTTGGTATTGGGCAGCAAGCGAACATCGGGGCCGTGGTCATCACTTATCCACATGACGCCATTGGTACCCACGATTACGTAACCGCCCTCTTTGGTAGTGGTTGCGCCAAACAGGCTCAGCACTGACGGCTCATTCTTTACCACTTTCCAGGACGACTTGGCCGCGGCCTTTTCCGCCTGCTCGCGCTCGAACTTGGCCTTCTCGGCGGCCACTTCCTCAGCGCTTATTTCTGGCGTGTCACCACCTTCGCCGCCACCGCCAGCACCTGTGTCACTCATGGTGGGCGGCTTTTTGAACTTGTAGCCCAGGTCCGTATCGACGGGCAACTCAGTGGACTTGCTTACATCTTCGGTGACAAACGCATGACCGCGCAGGCCATACACGATGGCACCCTTTTCGCCCAGCGCCTTGACACCGAAATAGCTGCCCGAATATGGGCCGTCGATTAGCGTCCAGGTTTCACCGGCATCGGTGGATTTCGATAACAGGCCCGTCTCTCCGGCAATAATCATGGTGCCGTCATTAAGCCGCGCAATGCCGTTCAGGTGCCATTCCCCAACCGACAACGGCTCTTCGTATTCCTGCCAGGTCTTGCCACCATCATCGGTCTTATAGAACAGGTCGTAGGCGCCAATGGCAAAGCCCTTGTTCTCGTCAAAAAACGCGACATCCAGAAACGGTGTTTCCAGTTCCGGATCAAAATGCTGCAACTCCCAGGTCTCGCCACCATCGGTGGTGCCGATAATGGTTGCCGCATGGCCGACCGCCCAGCCTTTTTTGTCATCGACAAAATCAACGGCAATCAGGGTCGCGCGCACCGGTACTTTTTTCTGTTGCCACTCCAATCCATCCGGGGACAGCAACAGATTTCCACGCGCGCCCACGGCCACAAAGCCCTTGTCGCCCCGGTGGGTAACATCCAGCAACAGCTCGTAGCGCGCCCTAGGCATCAGGCTGGCAGGGTGGGGTTTAAGCGTTTTATCTTCCGGCAACGCCTTGGCGGCGTTGCCTGCAACTTTTGCGCCCTCCTTGGCATTCTCCCCGGCGCCATCCTGAGCTACCGCCAAACCGGTAAAACCCACCAGTAACAGCACGGCGATACCGGAGGAAATCATGGACAGCCAGAGACTGCGTTTTTGTTCTAGGATTTTCATAATGAGCACGCTTGCTCCTGCGCTAAGGAAAAACTGTGCCGGCAAGCAGCCTTACCGGCGGTACAACGGGTTAAATATTTGAATATAAAACCGTCCTGACCGGGCCGGCCGGACGATATTGATGTGGCGCTACCTCTCTCCCACTGACCAGGGTCTGTCTCCCGCATTACTGGCCCATGATAACGCAATGGCCTGATTATCATCGCGCAATGCCTAACACTTGAATTAACTCGCACTATTTATTGCAGGGCGATTTTATTTTTGCCCCTACGTTGTCTATTGATAACAGACCGTTACCCTGCCCGCAAGCAAAACTTGCGAACAGGGTACTCTGCACTTGGTGTGACTACCGGGAGTTATCAAAAACCCCTTGGCAGCTAAAACTTATAGCGAAGACCCAATTACACGAAATCGTGGTCGGTCAGCAAGTTAAACGGTTCGCCGCCGCGGAACACGGTAATACCAGCAACCATGCTCCAGCGCTGCTGGTAAGTCATCTCCACGTTGGCGGTGTATTGCTGGCGGCCTTCGATGAAGTTCTCGCCTGGGCCTGGCACAATACCATCGATATCATAGGCAAGCACGATAACAGGACGGAAACTAATTCCCGGCAACACGTTTTCATAACGAATTAGCGCGATGATACGCGTACCGTAGGAAAACAAGGTGGCAAACCCGCGCGTTTGCTGGCTTGGGTTGAAACGCCCGCCCTGGAAGCGGCCACAAAGAGTGGTATTGGCCTGATCCGCGGTGTCGCTGCTGGAGGCAGGTGCCTCACCTTGAACCGTGCCCGCTTCGCACGCGGGTGCGCCGCTACCGTCGGTACCCACACTGGCATGGTAAAAGGTACCCGGGCCTTCGATTTGCAACTCATCCAGCTCCGGGAGCCCCAATACGTGAGTGGCGCCCAGCTCAAATAACAGTATGATCTGGTTGGCTTTTATCCAGTTACCCGGCGGCACGATGTAGGTTGCGCCCAGATTATATTGCAGCACCTGGAAGCGCTCGTAACCCTGAATATACTGTCCCGGTTGAATATTGCCGCGCTCGCCACCGCGGTATTCCGTGAGAAAATCCGGGAAGGCATTGCCACGTCCGGGGGGGTCCGACAAGAGGATTCCATCCGCACCGACTTCGGCCAGGGTGTCGGACAGTGCAGTCAGGCCGTCCAGACCCAGGGCATCGGTCAGACCATTGACCAGGTCACTGGCGGCGGTCGTATCTACACCCAGCAAATTATCCACGGAGCCGACTGCATCCCCTGCCGCGCCCGGGTCGATAGTGGTATCTACAACATCCGCCAGAAGCGGAATGCCGATTTCGTAACGGTCGGCGAAACTGGCCACCTGACAATCGGCGGCCCGATTATCCGAAAAGGCCCCATTCGAACAGCCAACCGGGGAGGAAGGTTGTAATGCCGCGAACACAACATCGGTATCGTCAATCTGCAGCGGCAGGTTCGGACGGTAGGCAATTTCACCCTGCACTGAAATATCGCCGAATGCAGTGTTGAAGCTCAGACCGTAGAGCTTGATGTCTTCGGGATATTGCAACAACGCCTGGAACGAATCAATGGGATAGGCCTCAGCACAGGGGCCGGTGCCTGCGGGCAGATTAGCCGGGCAGGGTTGACCGTTGGGCTGGGTACCGGCGCTTTCTATGGGCAGCGCGTTGATCAAGCTACCCAGGGCAGTCGCCAGTGCGCCGCCTCCAGCGGTGCCGGTGGGACCCTCCGGGTTGGGAACCTGCGTTAGCAGCGACTGCGCCAATAAAATGCGCGGTGTCGTTATTCGGACAATCACCTAATAGATTAATCGTATCGGTAAGATAAGTCACCGGTCGGCGCCGATTGCAAGCAGGATTCCTGCCCCGCGAACGCAGAAAGATAGGGCAGGCGACTATGATAATTTGCGTGATAAAAATGCAGCTCCGTACCGTTATTGAAGTCGGACAGGAACCAGGTGAAGGCAAAACCGTATTGTCCAGTACGGGAGGGATTTTCTTCAAATACCGGCACCTGGCCGTCAACATCGGCGACTGCGGTAAGTAGCTCCTGCTCCGCACGCAGGTTGCCATCGGGGTCATCCGGGGCCTGGCCAAAGCCGGGATTAATTACATTATCCCGCGCGTTGGAGCTCAGGGTGACGTCGAGCGTGGACAGGAACGCCCCGTCTGGCGCGATTTCAACCTTTTCCCAGTCGTACTGGTAAAACGCCTCAAAGCTGGTATTCCGTGTAAGCGCCGCGGCAATTTTTATTGCGCCCATAGGCTCAAATACCGTAGCGAGTTCCAGAAACGCCGGGCGGAACAGGGCATTTACATTCGGCGGGTTCAGGGTATTCAGGCTATTGATAACCAGCAGTGTGTTTTCGCCCCAGTTGATAATCTGCTCGCCCACGGTGAGCTGAAACTCCCGATCCGTGAACGGCACCGGCAGCTGGCCCTGGAAGAACAAATCGAGTATGTCGAAATCCTGGCCGAGATATTCGTTGTAACCCTCGTCGGCCTCACGAAAAACGGGCGTACCGACCGATGCGAAAGCATATTCACCACTGTCACGACGGGCATCATCACGGGCGCGGTCTTCCGGGGTGTAGAAGTTGGGGTAATATAATTTACGGTTGTAGTTTACAAAATCGTGGAAGGCGTTGTACCGACCAAAGAACGTCAAGCCTCCGATAAAACCCACATCACCGAAATCCAGCGTCAGATCCTGGGTAATCTGCGCTGCGGCCTGGGTGATTTCGTATTTATCGAAATTGAGGTTGCCGTTATCGTTGTTGATGCCGCCTGCGCCACCGGTGGCAAGCCCTGCGTTATTGACCGCAGGCCCTTCGGCTTCCAGCCCAAACTGGACCCGGCCCGGTACAGCGCCTGGCGGAGTGGACAGATGCGGCTGACAAATGGAGCGGCAGGCGTTGGGGTCCAGATTCGAAACCCCGATGAGTGACCGATCCCGGTCCTGAATACGCCATTGCCCACCGATGGACAGGCTGGTATTCAGCGACGCCTGGATACCCCCGAAATAATCGAAATCGAATTGCAGCGCCTGACTTGACGGCGTGTAGGCCAAGCCTGAAATCAGTGACATTACCGCGAAGCCGCGCACAGCTCCCTTTAAGCATCCGTGCATGGGGATCTCCTCCCTGAAAGAATCTTCTCGCCTATGCCAACGGCCTGGCTAACCATGCCGACCCAATAATTATGTCTTACGTTAACGTGAGCGGATATCGGCCAGCCCACTGATTTACTTGAATATAACAGTTGATAGCAGACTATGCATCGACCTGCAACAACACGCGGAGTCGAACACGCTCAGGTGGATTATGCTGACGCACCCAGCCCAGTGCAACCCTGATTTATTTCCGCCAAGTGCACATGCTGCGGGCTGACACCCTGGCAGCCGCTGATTACCCGAAACCGGATTATTCGAAATCGCGAATAATGCTGAGCAAATAATTCGTGTCGAGATCCTCTACGCCCGCTTCAGGATTGTTATCGTATTCATGGCGATATTCACCCCGCAGACGCCAGAGAGAGTCCTTTGAACCCAGCGGCAGCTCGCCACCCAGGGCGGACTCCAGGCGGTAATTCTTCGAGGGCTCATCACCAATATCCGGGATGGCAGTAAATTTATGCGTAAGCCGGAACCACTCCCAGAGGTCCACGCGATAGTCATAGCCCAACGTAAGTACGAAATTGTTATTCGTATCGGCGTCTTCAAATCGTTCCTGCTCGAAACCCAGACCGAGGCGAGCCTTTAATACGTGGTCCGGCTCCTCCAGGAAAAAATAACCGGGCCCTACCGTTGCGCGGTAGCGCACATCCACGTCTTCGAATTGATCGCGTTCGGCTTCGAATTCTCCGAATACGAACGCCCTTTTGGAAACGTCCTGTTCCAGGCGGGCCGTGCCGCGTATCTCGTCTTCGGTTTGCTGGTCATTCTGAGAAGCCTTGTTTAACAGGGCCTCCAGACTCAGGCGATTGTTTTCGGTTTCGCGCTTTGTGGCTGCGCGTACATCTATGTTCTGATTGTCCGAGTTGCCGGAAGAACCACTGACGCCAGCCTGCAAACTGCCGGACCAGGGTCCATCGAGTTCTGCTTCATCCTGGGCCGCGGCTGTGCCCGCGGCAGGCGCGCCTACCGGACGTAGATCAAACACCTGTGCGAAGACGATGGTTTGTGTGGGGCCGGCGTCATGGGCCAGGCTCAGATTGCCTTGCGCGTCGCGTGTAAGGCGGGCCTGTAGTTCTTCGCCGTTGTTCAACACGACTGTCATGGCCTCTTCGGTTTCCAGGCCGGACACTTGCGAACGTGGCAATTCCAGCTCCCCCGCGTACCGGGTTTGCAAGGTTAACTGGTCGTCACGCAGCAGCTTGATTTCGCCCTTGAGTATGCTGCCATCGGTCAGGTAAACCGTGCCGGCCGAAGCAAAAAACGATACACACAACATGATAAACATGCCGATCAGGCCATTAAAGGTTTTGCGAGACGTTCGCATACAGGGCTCCATAGGCCGGGAAGGTGTTGGTGTTCTAGGGGGATGCTGAAAAAGTCCCTCCATGGACTTTTTCATCTACGCAAACAGAAAACGCGGTTTCCTGTTTGCTTCATTTTCAAGCACTTACAGTGCCAGAAAACGTTGGCACATCCCTGAGCCAAGCGGGAGCTGACAAAACAACGCCGACTTGCGCCGGCATTGTTAGGTTCGTCACAGGCAGTTCTGTGTATTTACGCAGCTGCTGTATCTTCCACGTCCGCGTCCTCTACCTCGGGCATGGGACGGTCAACCAGTTCTACATAGGCCATCGGGGCGTTGTCCCCAGGCCGGGTGCCGCACTTTAATATGCGCACATAGCCACCGGGGCGGTCTGCATAGCGCGTGCCCAGTACTGTAAACAGCTTGCCTACGGCTTGCTTGTCACGCAGCCGCGAGAACGCCAGCCGACGATTGGCAACGCTGTCGGTTTTGCCAATGGTAATCAACGGCTCAGCCACGCGACGCAGTTCCTTGGCGCGCGGCAGGGTTGTGCGGATGATTTCGTGTTCGAACAGGGAGATAGATAGGTTTTTCAGCATCGCATGGCGATGTGGTGCCACTCTGCCCAGTCCGGTTCCGCTTTTACGATGACGCATGGTTTTGTTCCGTACTTAATATAACTTTAAGAGTCTGCTTGCGCAGCTTCGAGTTCGGCGGGCGGCCAGGACTCGAGCTTCATACCCAGATGCAGGTCGTGCTCGGTCAGGATTTCGCTGATTTCGGTAAGTGATTTCTTGCCGAGGTTGGGCGTTTTCATCAACTCGGTTTCGGTGCGCTGCACAAGATCGCCCACGAAGTGGATATTTTCCGCTTTCAGGCAATTGGTGGAACGCACGGTCAGGTCCAGCTCGTCGATGGGCTTGAGGAGGATGGGGTTGATTTCACCCACGTCCGCGTCCTTGTTGACCTCTTCGCGGGCTTCCAACTCAACAAATACCGACAACTGATCATGCAGAGTACGCGCGGCGATGCGCACGGCTTCCGAGGGGTCAATACTGCCGTTGGTTTCAATGTCGAGCACCAGCTTGTCCAGGTCGGTACGCTGTTCCACGCGCGCACGGTCTACCGAATAGCTGACCCGGCGGATGGGGCTGAAGGACGCATCCAGGCGCAACGCACCTATTTCGGTTGCGCCGGTATCTTCTTCACCCGGCTCGGCCTTGCTCTGGGCAGGTTGATAACCGCGGCCACGACGCACTTTTAGGCTCATCTTGAGCTCGCCGCTGGTCAGGTTGGCGATG
The DNA here is from genome assembly GCA_041688215.1 of Salinisphaeraceae bacterium. GTDB lineage: Bacteria > Pseudomonadota > Gammaproteobacteria > Nevskiales > Salinisphaeraceae > JBDNIO01. Next base: position 12,102 of record JBDNIO010000009.1, read on the forward strand.
ACCAGATCCTTGTTGACGATTTCCACGTCGTGATCAGTGGTGATGTCGCCCGCAGTCACCGGGCCCTTGCCCTTCTTGTGCAGGTGCAGCTCGGCTTCGTCACGCGAATGCATGCGCACTGCTACGTTTTTCAGATTGAGCAGCACATCAAGCACGTCTTCCTGCATGCCTTCGACGGTGGAATATTCGTGCAATACGCCGTCGATGGCGACTTCGGTAATGGCGGCACCGGGAATTGATGACAATAGTATCCGGCGCAGGGCATTGCCCAGCGTGTGTCCATAACCGCGTTCAAGCGGTTCCAGCGCCACCTTGGCGCGACGCGCATTAACCTGCTCGACCTCGACTAAACGGGGTTTTAGCAGTTGTGTTGAGGAAGCCTGCATTCGTTTACCTCTCGCTGTGTAACACAGCTATAAATAGTAGTGTTTGTGCCCAGTGCTTACTTGGAATAAAGCTCGACGACCAGATTTTCGTTGATATCCGGCACAATCTGATCGCGCTCGGGAACAACCTTGAAGGTGCCGTGGAGTTTCTTGTCGTCCACGTCTACCCACTCGCTTATACCCATTTGCGTCGCCACTTCCAGCGCATGTTGGATACGCGACTGGTGCTTGGCCTTTTCGCGGATGGTAATGATATCGCCCTCGGCTACCTGATAGGAGGGGATATTCACCGGATAGCCATTTACGGCGATCGATTTGTGGTTAACCAGTTGTCGCGCTTCAGCGCGGGTACTGGCAAAGCCCATCCGGTAAACCACGTTATCCAGGCGGCGTTCCAGCAATTGCAGTAGCAAGGTGCCGGTGGCGCCTTTTTGCTGGGCGGCCTTTTTGTAGTAGTTGCGGAACTGACGTTCCAGCACGCCATACATCTGCCGCAATTTTTGCTTTTCGCGCAGCTGCAGGGCGTAGTCCGACAAGCGCTGGCGGCGCTGCGTACCCCGGGCGCCAGGCGGCGTATCCAGTTTGCACTTGCTTTCCAGCGAACGGCCCCGTCCTTTCAGAAAAAGATCGGTGCCGGCGCGGCGCGCCTGCTTGCATTTGGGTCCTGTGTACTTTGCCATATCAGGGTCTGCTTACGGTTAACAAATCGGCGCGCCGGCGGTCGTTTTTATGCGAAGCAAGACGCAGCGAACGTGGTGTGGTTATCCCACATAAGTGAGCTGCAACGCCGCGTCGCTTAAAAACGACCCCGTCCCTTCGGGTTGCGCCCAAAATGGCGCCATGCTGCGTTGCTCGTCGTTCATTTAGGTACACTAAATTTCTCTCCTCGCGCCTTGCCTGGCACCATTTTGGGCGGCAACGCGGCGATTGGTTAATCGTAAACAGACCCTCAACTTAAACTCTGCGTTTCTTGGGCGGCCGGCATCCATTATGCGGAATCGGCGTAACATCGATAATACTTGTAACCTTGAAACCTGCGCTGTTAAGCGAGCGCACTGCAGCTTCACGGCCCGGGCCCGGGCCCGTTACCCGCACTTCCAGATTCTGCAGGCCGTAATCGGCCGCACCCTGGCCGGCGCGTTCCGCGGCTACCTGGGCAGCGAACGGCGTGCTCTTGCGCGAACCCTTGAAACCACAGCTACCCGAGGTGCACCACGAAAGCACATTGCCCTGGCGGTCGCTAATCGTGATTACGGTGTTATTGAACGTGGCATGGATATGTGCAATACCATCGGTTACCGCACGCTTGCCGCGCTTGCGAGTGCTTTTAGGGGCTTCGGCTTCCGCCGCCGCAGCTTGCTCTGGGGCCGCTGTTTCGGTCGCAGCTTGTTCCGCGACTGGCGCCTCTGGCGTGCTCGCGGCTTCTTCGCTGCTGGTTTCTGTGGTTTCTGATGCCATATTCTTTACTGCCTGATGTTGGGTTTACTTTTCCAGTAACACCCAAAGACCTTGATTAACTATTGTCGCGCCCATCACCGGTGGCGATTAACGCGCCCGGCTAGCGTCGTATCGGACGCCGTGGACCTTTGCGGGTGCGAGCGTTGGTACGCGTGCGCTGGCCCCGAACCGGCAAGCCGCGACGGTGGCGCAAGCCCCGGTAGCAACCCAGGTCCATAAGCCGTTTTATGTTCATCGAGTTTTCACGACGCAAGTCACCCTCGATGGTGTAATTACCGATCTCGGCGCGCAGGGCTTCGACTTCGCCCTCGGTCAGATCTTTGATCTTGGTAGCCGTGGCCACTTTAGCTGCGGCGCAAAGATCACGCGCACGCTGGGGGCCAACGCCGTACAGCGCTGTTAGCGCTACCACGGAATGTTTATTGATCGGGAGATTAACTCCAGCGATTCGCGCCATAACTCACGCTCTCTCAACGAAGGGGCCGAGCGCAACTGCGCTCAGCGATAACCCGGGCCCAAGCGAATATCCGCCCGAAAAGCCCAGCAATGTAATGTTTTTGTGGCCGAGAATCAAGGTTTTCCCAGAATTAATTCCAGAAGCCCTCAACGCTCTAACCCTGCCGCTGCTTATGCCGCGGGTCGGTGGAGCAAATAACCGTAACCACGCCATTGCGCTTTACGACCTTGCAATTCCGACAAATCTTTTTAACCGATGCTCTGACTTTCATAACCAACTCCAACAATCTTTAACCACAAAGAACACGAAGGACACAAAGTAAACACCGCACATTTCTTTTCTTTGTGCTCTTTGTGCTCTTCGTAGTTTTACATTTTTTTAGCGCAACATTCCCGCGCCGCCCTGACCTTTCAAGTTGGCCTTTTTCATCAGGCCTTCATATTGGTGCGACATCAGGTGCGCCTGCAATTGCGCCATGAAATCCATGACCACAACCACGATGATCAACAATGACGTACCACCAAAATAAAACGGCACATTGTATTGCAGAATCAGGAATTCCGGCAGCAGACAGACCGCGGTAATGTAGGCCGCGCCGGCGACGGTCAGGCGGGTAAGCACGGTGTCAATATAATTGGCCGTTTGCATGCCCGGGCGCACGCCGGGAATAAACGCGCCGGATTTTTTCAAGTTGTCCGCTGTTTCACGCGAGTCGAATACGAGCGCGGTGTAAAAGAAACAGAAGAATATGATCATCAGCGCATAGAACAGCACATACAGCGGCTGCCCTGGCGCGATCGCGTTGGCAACAAAGTTGGCCACGCTGCCGCCCTCGCCCATGAAACGAATTATCGTTGCCGGGAAAAGAATAATACTGGACGCAAAAATCGGCGGAATAACACCCGACATGTTCAGCTTTAACGGCAGATGCTGCGTCTGCGCGGCGTACATGCGCCGACCCTGCTGGCGCTGTGCGTGGTGCACCGGAATACGACGCTGGGCACGTTCAACAAATACCACAAAGGCAGTTACGCCCAGTACGCCCAGGAAAATAATCACGGCAGTCAGGGCATTCATTTCGCCGGTACGCACCAGATCCAGTGTGCCACCTACCGCCGAGGGCAGGCCAGACACGATACTGGCAAAAATCAGCATGGAAATGCCGTTGCCAATGCCGCGTTCGGTAACCTGCTCACCCAGCCACATCAGGAACATCGCGCCGGTAACCAGGCAGATGGCTGTGGTAAATATAAAGCTGTACTGGGTTATCCCAGGCACGGCAATGCCCTGATTCCACAGCGCTATCCCTGTGCCAATGGACTGGAAAGAAGCCAGGCCCAGAGTGCCGTAACGGGTATATTGGGTAATCTTACGGCGGCCAGACTCGCCTTCCTTTTTCAGCTCTTTCAATGCCGGCACGGTGGCCGTCATGAGCTGCATGATGATCGACGCCGAGATATACGGCATTACGCCGAGCGCTAAAATCGATAGCCGCTCCAAGGCGCCGCCGGTAAACATGATACCCACATCAAGGATGGTGCCGGACTGGCGTTCAAACAGTTGCGCGAGCTGTGCCGGGTCAATACCGGGCACGGGAATAAACGTACCTATCCGAAATACGATTAGCGCGCCCACCAGAAACAGCAGGCGCTGACGTACTTCCGACAGCTTGCCCATGTCCGGGGTCATGCCGCCGGGCTTTTTCGCTCCGCGATTTTGTGCGCCTTTTGCCATTAGGGAGCCTCCGAACCGCTTCTGCGCGGATCGCGTTTGTGTCCCAAGCTGCTCGTGAGCAAGACGCCCAGCACCGCGCCGTGGCAGGTACCACGGTCAAGCTGGGCAACGCCGCGCACGCGCAGCTTGGGCCAAACCCCTTCGGGGTCGGGCCTCTGCGCGCACCTGCACAGCGTCATTCGTCGCTCATTTATATTCATATAAACTACTCTTCTCATTCCTTGCCAGCCGCGCGCAGAGACTCCGACGCGACTGCACAGAAGCGATTCAGAGGCTCCCAGCGCTTACGCTGCCGCCGGCAGCTTCAATTGCCTGGGCAGCGCCTTTGGTCGCCGCTACACGCTGTAATTGCACCACAACTTTCACTTCACCAGACAGGATAACCTTGGCACGTTGTGCGGTGGCCGGAATAATCTGCGCTTTCTTGAGCCCATCCAGGTCTACGGCACCGTCAAAGCCATTAAGCTCGCTCAGGCGCACTTCGGCGCATTGCGCTGTTACCGAGCGAAAGCCGCGCTTGGGCACACGGCGCTGCAACGGCATCTGGCCGCCTTCGAAACCGGTTTTGTGATAACCGCCGGAACGCGCTTTCTGGCCTTTGTGGCCACGGCCCGCGGTTTTACCCATATCCGAGCCGGGCCCGCGGCCAACACGTTTGGCGGACTTGCGCGCGCACTCGCCTGGGGTTAAATCATTCAATCTCATCATTCAATCCTGTTAACCACGAAGAACACAAAGAGATGAGGCAATTGTTTCCTTTGTGTCTTTGTGTCTTTGTGGTTCATTAAACTAGCCTTCCTCTACGGAGAGCATGTACGACACGCGATTAATCATGCCGAGGTTTTCCGGGGTTGCGGCCACTGTGACACTGTGGTGCATGCGGCACAGACCCAGGCCACGCACGCAAGCCTTGTGGTTGGCCAGACGGCCGGCCGGGCTTTTCACCAGCTTCACAGTTACTGTTTTGTCCTTGCTTTGCGCCATTTTAGCAATCTCTCTACTTCGCGCGCATTAAGCGCTGATTTCTTCAAGCGTTTTGCCACGCTTGGCGGCAATAAAATGCGGATCGTGCAAGTTGCCGAGTGCTTCTACGGTGGCGCGTACGATATTGATCGGATTGCGCGAGCCATAACTCTTGGCCAGCACGTTGTGAACGCCGGCTACTTCGAACACGGCGCGCATACCGCCACCGGCAATTACGCCGGTACCGTCTGATGCCGGGCGTAAAATCACTTTCGTGGCGCCATGCCAACCGACTGCCGCGTGCTGAATGGTATCGCCGCGCAGTTGTACATCGACCATGCCCTTGCGTGCGGCTTCCATGGCTTTCTGGATAGCTAGCGGCACTTCGCGCGCTTTGCCATAGCCAAATCCGACCTTACCGTCGCCGTTGCCGACTACAGTGAGTGCGGTGAAGCCGAATTGACGACCACCCTTGACCACTTTGGCCACGCGGTTAATCGTAACCAGTCTTTCGAGCAGGTCGCCTTCGGTGCGTTCTGGTTGTGCCATATCTTTTATGTCCTACGCTTAAAACTTCAAACCGGCTTCGCGTGCTGCGTCTGCCAGGGCCTTGACGCGGCCATGGTAGGCAAAGCCACCGCGGTCAAACGCCATTGAATCAATTCCTGCGGCCTTAGCTTTTTCGGCTATTGCCTTACCGACCGCAATAGCGGCCTCTACATTACCGGTGGATCCGAGACTGGAGCGCACAGCGGTTTCTACGGAGGATGCGGCGGCCAGGGTCTTGTCTCCGCCGGGCGCAGTAATTTGCGCATAAATATGCCGCGGGGTGCGATGTACCGACAAGCGGTGAACACCCAGGTCGCGCATGTGCATGCGTCCGCGCCGGGCGCGCCGTAAACGATTTGTCTGTTTCTTGTGCATTTTGCCTGGTCTATTAAGTAATCGTGTGCAAAAAATATAAATGCGTTTTGTATTGGGGTCGCTGCAATCAGGAAGCGCGTTACTTCTTCTTCGCTTCCTTGCGAATTACGCGCTCGTCTGAATAACGCACGCCCTTGCCCTTATACGGTTCAGGCGGACGGAAAGCGCGGATATTCGCCGCGGCCTGGCCGACTGCCTGTTTATTCGCGCCCTTCAAAACCACTTCGGTCTGCGTGGGCGTTTCAACTGTGACGCCTTCGGGCATGGTGTAGTTAACCGGGTGCGAAAAGCCGAGCGTCAGGTTAAGTACCTTGCCCTGTGCCTGCGCACGATAACCCACGCCGACGAGTTCGAGCTTGCGCTCAAAGCCTTCGCTGACGCCAGTTACCAGATTGGCAACTATTGCACGCACGGTACCCGCCATGGCCAGATTCGGTTGGCGTCCGGTGGTTAGCGCTTTTGCCTCACCGTCTTCAACTTTGAGGTCGGTGCCAACGGGCAGCGCCATGGTCAGCTCAGCGTTCTTGCCTTTTACGTACACCGTGCCATCGGTGACGCGGATTTCCACGCCACTGGGGATAGCTATCGGTGCTTTGGCTACTCTAGACATTTCTTGCCTTCCTAATCTGTAGGCTAATCTGTAGGCTAATCTACGTTAATGCTGGCAGTGTCTTACGAAACTGTGCAAAGAACTTCGCCGCCGTGGCCTGCTGCGCGCGCTGCGCGCTCAGTCATCACGCCCTGCGAGGTGGAGACGATGGCTACGCCAAGACCGCCGACCACGTCCGGAATATCGTTTTTACCTCGATAAACGCGTAACCCCGGTTTGCTTACGCGATCTATGCGCTCGATAACCGGCAGACCCTGAAAATACTTCAGTGCCACCGACAATGCGGGTTTGCCATCCAATTCCTGCTTCTCGAAGTCTTCGATATACCCTTCGTCCTTAAGAACTTGGGCAATCGCACACTTCAGCTTGGAAGAGGGCATTACTACGTTTACCTTTTGCGCCGTCTGACCGTTACGAATACGGGTCAGCATATCGGCGATGGGGTCAGTCATACTCATGCGTACCGATACCTCTTAAGTTACCAGGAGGATTTGACTAAGCCCGGGACTTGCCCGCTCATAGCCGCTTCCCGGAGTTTGTTTCTGCCGAGCCCAAACTTGCGGTAATACCCGCGGGGCCGACCCGTGATTGAACAGCGATTGCGCAAGCGCACCGGCGAAGAATCGCGCGGCAGTGCTTGCAACTCGTTAACCGCGGCAAACGTTTCTTCCATGCTTGCCTCGGGAGCATTAATACGCGCCTTGAGCGCCGCACGGAGTTCTGCGTATTTTGCGATAAGTTTCTCGCGCTTTTTATCACGCGCGATCATGCTTTTCTTTGCCATAAGTCTTGTCTACCTTGGGCCTGTTACGGCCTATTTACGGAACGGGAAGCTGAACGCGTCCAGCAGTGCCCGACCTTCGTCGTCGTTCGTGGCCGACGTGGTGATGATGATATCCATGCCACGCAGGGCATCTATCTTGTCGTAGTCGATTTCCGGGAACATGATTTGCTCTTTGATACCGAAGCTGTAATTGCCCCGACCGTCGAAAGACCGTGGATTCAAACCCCGAAAGTCGCGAATACGCGGCAATGAGGCATTGACCAGGCGGTCCAGAAATTCATACATGCGATTCCGGCGTAGGGTAACCTTGCAGCCGATCGGCCATTCTTCACGCACCTTGAAGCCGGCGACCGATTTACGCGCACGGGTCATCAAGGGTTTTTGACCGGCGATCTGCGCCATGTCGTTCATCGCGTGCTCGATTACCTTGCGGTCGGCAATAGCTTCGCCCACACCCATATTCAGGGTGATTTTGGTCACGCGCGGGGCTTGCATGGTGCTGGAGTAGCCGAATTTCTCGACCAGCGATGGCACCACGGTTTCGCGATAAAACTGTTGTAATCTGGGGGAGTGTTTTGTTAATTGGGGCATTACTTAAGCGTCCACGACTTCGCCGTTAGATTTGAAGTAGCGCACCTTGCGCTTGCCTTCACCATCTTCCAGCCATTTGTAACCAACTCGATCGCCTTTCTCGGCCTGCGGGTTGTAAAGCATTATGTTGGAGATGTGAATAGGCATCTCCTTTTCTTCGATACCGCCCTGCACGCCTTCATTCGGGTTGGGCTTGACGTGCTTTTTAGCAATATTCAGACCTTCAACCAGCACACGGTTATTGTCACCTACGCGCAGTACGGTACCGCGACGGCCGCGATCTTTACCGGCTACGGCGATTACTTCGTCGCCTTTCTTGATTCTTTGCATTGTCATTAGAAATTCTCCGAAGCGAGGGATTTTGCTTCAAGACAAGGCGCCGTGCTCGCGAGCAGCGCAGCGTACACTTGTACGTGAGCAACACAACGAGCGCTGCAACGCAGGATTGGAGTAAAAGCACCGCTTGCCATTACAAAACCTCGGGTGCCAGAGAGATAATGCGCATGAACTTTTTACGCAGCTCACGCGTTACCGGGCCAAAAATACGCGTGCCGATAGGCTCGTGCTTTTCGGTCAGCAACACCGCGGCATTGCTGTCGAAGCGAATCACTGAGCCATCAGGACGGCGCACGCCATGACGGGTGCGCACGACAACTGCGTCCATCACTTCGCCTTTTTTCACACGGCCACGTGGGATTGCGTCTTTAACAGTCACTTTGATGATGTCGCCCACGCCGGCGTAACGGCGATGCGAACCACCCAGCACCTTGATGCATTGCACCCGGCGGGCGCCGCTGTTGTCTGCGGCTGATAATTCTGTTTCAGTCTGGATCATGCTTCGGCGCTCGTATTTGCAAACTCACCCGCGGCTTCAACCACGCGCACCAGCCGCCAGGACTTGCGCTTGGATATGGGCCGACCTTCCACGATTTCAACCTGATCGCCAATGCCACACTCGTTGTTTTCGTCATGCGCTACTACCTTGCTGGTACGACGCATATATTTGCTATACAACGGGTGCTGAACCTTACGCTCAATCAAGACAACAATGGACTTATCCATTTTGTCGCTGACCACGCGGCCGGCTACCAGGCGCGTGTTTTTTACGCCAGCTTTTGCGTCTTCGCTGGTTACACTTTGTTCTGGGATTGCTTGATCGGATTGGCTCATACCGTTTGCTCCTTGGCGTGCGCCTGTTCGTGCAACACGGTTTTAATACGCGCGATATTGCGACGCGCGGCGCGCAACTGGGCGCCACCAGTTAACTGGCCAGTGGCCTGCTGCATGCGCAGATTGAATTGTTCACGACGCAGAGCCAGGATTTCCTGCTCCAGATCGTCCTTCGATTTTTTGCGTAAGTCGGCTGCTTTCATGGCTACAGTATCTTGCGTTCTACAAAAGTCGTTTGTACCGGCAGCTTGGCCGCGGCGCGGCGAAAGGCTTCCACAGCGATTTCGCGCGGCACGCCTTCCAGCTCGTACAACATACGGCCAGGCTGTACCTTGGCCACCCAGAATTCTACGTTGCCCTTGCCCTTGCCCATACGTACTTCGATGGGCTTTTTGGTCACCGGCACGTCCGGGAAAATCCGGATCCAGGATTTACCACCACGTTTGATGTGGCGAGTCATGGCACGACGCGCGGCCTCGATCTGGCGGGCGCTTACGCGGCCACGAGTTATGGCTTTAAGCCCGTACTCGCCGAAGCTGACTTCATTCGCGCGATGTGCCAAGCCGCGGTTACGGCCCTTGTGCTGTTTGCGATATTTTGGACGTTTAGGTTGCAACATAATAGGTTACTCTCGGGGGTTACTCTGTTGCTGCGGTTTCTGGTTCGGGTGCGTAACTGGTTTTGATCTTCTCAGGCTCGAATATTTCGCCTTTGAATATCCATACCTTGACGCCAATAATTCCGTAGGTGGTTTTGGCCTCAGCCAGCCCATAATCAATATCCGCACGCAGGGTATGCAGCGGCACGCGGCCCTCGCGATACCATTCCGAACGAGCAATTTCAGCGCCGTTGAGTCGTCCGCCTACGTTCACGCGGATACCGCCGGCGCCTAGGCGCATGGCATTTCCCACGGCGCGCTTCATGGCACGGCGAAACATGATGCGGCGCTCCAGCTGCTGCGCAATATTCTGAGCAACCAGCAGAGCGTCCAGCTCGGGCTTGCGTATCTCTTCAACTGACAAGTGCACTGGCACACCCATCTTCTGACTCAAATCATTGCGAAGCTTGTCGATGTCCTCGCCCTTCTTGCCAATGACGATACCGGGACGCGCCGTGTGTATGATAATCTTGGCCGAACGCGCGGGGCGGTCGATCTGTATGCGGCTTACCGAGGCGTGCGCGAGTTTTTTGCGCACGTAATCACGTATCGTGATATCGGTAATCAGCGTGTCGCTATACGCCTTGTTTTCGGCATACCAGCGCGAACTCCACTCGGTGGTAATACCGAGCCGGAAACCAATTGGATGTACTTTATGACCCATGTTCTTTAACTCACTTCGTTCGTTTCGTCAGGCGTGAGGGGTAAGGCGTGAGGCGTAAAAATCGCCATTGCCCGTTCCCGAAGCCTGCTAATATTTTTTCCGCCTCACACCTCACGCCTTTCGCCTCACGACGCATCCGCAACGCGGATCGTCACATGACTTGTGCGTTTTTCAATCCGGTCGGCACGACCGCGGGCACGTGGTTTCACGCGCTTCATTACCGGGCCCTCGTCTACCATAATCGTGGCAACGCTGAGCTCATCAATGTCGGCGCCGTCGTTGTGCTCGGCATTGGCAATCGCCGACTCCAATACCTTGCGCACGATGTGCGCCGCTTTCTTGGGAGAAAACTTGAGAATCTCGAGCGCCTTCTCCACCGGCAAGCCGCGCACCTGGTCAACAACCAGGCGGGCTTTTTGCGGCGAAATGCGCACGAATTTTAATTTGGCAACGGTTTCCATCAGGCAACCTCTGGTCTATTCAGAAACGGGCCACGTTTGTACCCAAAAATGTTCGGATACAAGGCGCCCGGCGCAGTGCCGTGGCAGGCCCCACGGTCAAGCCGGGCAACGCCGCAGCCGGACATTTTGGACCAAACCGCTTCGCGGCCACGCCTTGGCGCGCGCCTGGACGGCGTCATTCGTTGTTCATTTGCTACTCGCAAACTTCTCTCCTCATTCCTTGCCAGGCGCGCGCAAAGACTGCGGCGCGGACGTATCTGAATAGACCAGAGGTTGCTCATTCCTTTAGACCTTGCGATCGGCCAAGTGGCCCTTGAAAGTCCGGGTCGGCGAAAACTCACCGAGCTTGTGGCCGACCATGTTTTCAGACACGAACACCGGCACATGCTGACGACCGTTGTGTACGGCAATCGTGAGACCAATCATGTCGGGCGTGACCATGGAACGGCGCGACCAGGTCTTGATCGGGCGCTTGGTTTTGCTATCGGCAATCGCGGCGACTTTGCGCGCGAGGTGCAGATCAACAAAAGGGCCTTTTTTAATTGAACGGGGCATACTTTACTTACCTGTTAGCGTTTCTTGCGCTTAGCACTGCTGCGGCTACGCACAATCATGTCGTCCGTGCGCTTATTGCTACGCGTCTTGTAACCTTTAGTCTTCCAACCCCAGGGGCTGGTCGGATGGCGGCCACCACTGGTGCGGCCTTCACCACCACCATGCGGATGATCTACCGGGTTCATTGCAACACCACGAACCGTCGGGCGCTTGCCGCGCCAGCGCGTGGCACCGGCCTTGCCGAGCGAACGCAGGCTGTGTTCGTCGTTGCCCACTTCACCAATCGTGGCAATACACTGGCTGAATACCCGACGCCTTTCGCCGGACTTCAAACGCAGCGTGGCGTAATCACCCTCACGCGCAACCAACTGGGCAGAGGTGCCGGCGCTGCGTGCAATCTGCGCGCCTTTACCAGGCCGCATTTCGATGCAATGTACGGTGGAACCCACCGGAATATTCTGTAACGGCAAGGCATTGCCAGGCTTGATCGGCGAATCCGGACCCGAAATCAGTGGGTCGCCCGTTTTCACATGACGCGGCGCGATAATGTAGCGACGCTCACCATCGGCGTACAACAACAAGGCCAGATTGGCACTGCGATTGGGATCATATTCCAGCCGCTCAACTTTGGCTGGAATAGAAGCCTTGTCGCGCTTGAAATCAATATGCCGATAGCTTTGCTTGTGACCACCGCCCCGATGCCGTGTGGTAATGCGGCCCGTGTTGTTGCGGCCACCGGTTCCCGACTTCTTTTCAACCAGCGCAGCGTGCGGGCCTCCGCGATGCAGATCTTTGTTCTGCACCTGCGTGACGAACCGGCGCCCGGCTGAAGTCGGCTTGGCTTTCTTTAATGCCATCTGTTTATCCGCTTACTCTATGCCACCGAGGAAATCGATTTCCTCGCCTTTGGCTAATGAAACATAGGCTTTTTTCCAGCCCGAACGATAACCCACACGCCCGCGTATGCGCTTGGCCTTGGGCTTTACGTTCAGCGTGGTTACATCAGTAACCTTGACCTTGAACAGGCTTTCAACCGCTTTCCTGATTTCTGGCTTGGTCGCATCGCTGGCAACCTTGAACACCACCTGATTGCGCTCGTCGGCAATCACGGTTGCTTTTTCCGAAATATGAGGTGCGCGCAGCACCTGCATTATGCGCTCCTGATTCATGCCAGCCATCCTTCCAGGTATTTCAGTGCGTCAACAGTAATAATTACTTTTTCAGCCGCAACCAGAGACACCGGATCCAGACTGGCCGCTTCCACTACGCGCAATTTCGGCACGTTATTACTGGAATAAACCAGGTTGTCATTCATCTCATTGACCACCAGCAGGCCTTGGCTGCCGGCGCCGAACTCTTCAAGTTTGGCCAGCAAGGATTTGGTCTTGCGCTCGGTTAACCCGAATTCCTTAACCACGACCAGGCGATCCTGGCGTACCAGCTCACTCAGAATGGAGCGCATGGCGCCGCGGTACATCTTGCGATTAACCTTCTGGCTGAAGTCGCGCGGCTTGGCAGCAAACGTTACACCACCGCCGGCCCATAACGGGCTGCGGATAGTACCCGCACGCGCCCGGCCGGTACCCTTCTGGCGCCACGGCTTTTTGCCACCACCGCGCACTTCGGAGCGCGTTTTCTGCGCTTTGGTGCCGGCACGGCCACCCGCCATATAGGCGGTAACCACCTGATGCACCAGGTTCGGCTTGAATTCCGCGCCACACAGCTGGTCGGCAACGGTTACGCCGGCTTGTTCTTTAGCTACTGCAAGTTCCATGTTTCCTAGCCTTAAACTTAAGCCTGAATTCAGGCTTGACCCGCCCGTGCGGCTTTAATCGCAGGGCGAATAATCAAATCGGAGCCCTTGGCACCGGGCACGCCACCCTTGATGAGAATCAGATTACGCGCCACATCCACCCGGACGACTTCCAGATTTTGCACCGTGCGTCGCACGTTACCCATCTGGCCGGCCATTTTCTTGCCCTTGAAAACGCGACCCGGCGTCTGGTTTTGACCAATGGAACCCGGCGCACGATGCGACTTCGAGTTACCGTGGGTCATGCGCTGCGAGCTGAAATTGTGACGCTTGATAACACCGGCGAAACCCTTACCGATGGATTGGCCGGCAACGTCCACCACTTGCCCGTTTTCGAACACGTTGGCGGTTAGCTCGTCACCGACTTTGATCTCGATTTCTTCGAATTGCTGCTCCTGCGTCGCCTCGTCGGCCTGCGCGTCTGCAGCATCTTCACCTTCCGCCGTCGCAGCTTTAGGCTCGGCGGCCAGCATGCGCTTGATCTTGGGCAGGTCCTCGCCGTCTTCAATACGGAATTCCCAGGAGCTGCGGCCCGCTGCAACACCCGCCTTCTTATAGTGACCGGCCATTGCCTTGGTCACGCGAGTGGCGCGGCGCTCGCCCAGGGTAATTTGAATACCACGATACCCGTCGGTTTCCAGATCCTTGATCTGGGTAACCCGGTTCGGCGATACCTCTACCACGGTAACAGGCACGGACGCACCGTTTTCGGTGAACACGCGCGTCATGCCGCATTTACGGCCGATTAAACCTAAACTCATGTCGAAATCTCTACTCTATTCATGCGCATTCGCGTTCGTGTCCCAAAAAGCTCAGATGCAAGACGCGCGGCGTAGTGCCGTGGCAGGTCCCACGGCCAAGCCGTGCAACGTAGCAGTTGGGCTTTTTGGGCCGAACCCCGAAGGGGCCTGGCCTTTCCGCGCCCATGGACTACGTCTCTCATCGTTCATTTGTATATCTACAAACCTCTCTCTTCGTTCCTTGCCATGCGCGCGGAAAGACTGCGGCGCGCATGTGCATGAATCGAGTAGAGGTTTCCTACCCTTCTTGCTTATCGCCACTCGCTAGAGGGGGCGACAGTTCAAGTGAAAATCGAGGTGGCCGGGCGATGCGCCCGTAACCAGCCCGCTATTTTAACTTAATTTGAACGTCTACGCCTGCGGCGAGGTCCAGTTTCATCAAAGCATTTACAGTTTTCTCTGTAGGTTCAATGATATCCATCATTCTCTTGTGCGTGCGAATCTCGTATTGATCGCGCGCATCCTTGTTCACATGCGGAGAAATCAGAATCGTGAACTTCTCTTTGCGCGTTGGCAACGGAATCGGGCCATGCACGTGTGCGCCGGTACGTTTTGCGGTTTCCACAATTTCGCGCGCGGACTTGTCGATCAAGCGATGATCGAAAGCCTTAAGGCGGATGCGGATGTTTTGACTCGTTGCCATTGTGTGCTCGTTTTACTCGCTGTGAGGCGAGAGGCGTGAGGTGTGTGAGGCGGAGGGGTGGTTTTATCTTACCACCTCACGCCTCACGCATTATTCGGTAATCTTGGTCACCACACCCGCGCCCACGGTACGGCCACCTTCGCGAATAGCGAAGCGCAGGCCGTCTTCCATGGCGATGGGTACAATCAGTTCCACGTTCATGGTGACGTTGTCACCAGGCAT
>JBDNIO010000072.1:0-2321 GCA_041688215.1 Salinisphaeraceae bacterium
CCACACTGGTTTGTAGAGCGTGGCTTCAAGCCCGCGCAACTGCAGGATTTGCCGCTGGCCAAACAGCAGCTCTACAACTACACGCGTAATTCCATGGTACTTATCAAGCCGTTGTGAGGCGTGAGGCGTGAGGCGTGAGGCGGAAAAAGTGAATCGGAATTCTGAGGCCCATGTACCACGTTTTTACGTGGACGCAATATTGGCGCAGGCTGATTCGATAATCCTAGGCAAGGATCAGTCTCATCATCTTTCCAAAGTCCTGCGCGCAAAGATCGGCGATAAGGTTCTGCTGTTCAACGGCGATGGCCACGAATACTCCGCCACGATCAGCGATATCAGCAAGGCCACGGTGGCGCTGGCCATTAAAAATTCAGAATCTGTCACGCGCGAATCACCGCTGCAGCTGACCCTGGCGCAAGGCATCGCCCGTGGCGACCGCATGGATCAGGCCATTGCAAAGGCCGTGGAATTAGGCGCAACAGCCGTGCAACCTCTGTTTTGCGCGCGCGGCAAGGTGCGCCTGGTAGACGAGCGTGCGCGCAAGAAACACACACACTGGCAACGTATCGCCATCAGCGCCGCAGAGCAAAGCGGACGTGTTCAGGCACCGCGAGTGCATGCGCCACTGAACCTGAATGATTTTTTACAGCAGCCGCTGCTTGGTCTGGGGCTGGTACTCGACCCCGCGGCCAATGCCTCGCTCAAAGACAGCCCCCGTGCGGCGCAACTTACACTGCTGGTGGGCCCGGAATCGGGCTTGTCGAGCAGCGAACTGAAGCTGGCCCGAAAAGCCGGTTATTCGCCGCTACGCTTTGGCCCACGCATCCTGCGCACAGAAACCGCCGGCCTCGCATTCTTGGCTGCACTACAAACCCTGTGGGGCGACCTCGCCTAGTTTAGGCGGTAAGTGTATTCATAAGGCCGCATGCGCTATATTAAAATCTATGGATTACCGTAGCCACATCACGATCGAGCCAGGCAAGCGCGGCGGCAAACCTTGTATTCGCAATATGCGCATCACCGTCTACGACGTGCTCGACTGGCTCGCCCAGGGAATGAGTGAGTCCGATATAGTTGCAGATTATCCAGAATTGACCATCTCGGATATCCGCGCCTGTCTCGCCTTTGCCGCGCATCGCGAGCACCAGATAACCGCTGTTCAAAGTAGCTAAAGGCGTAAGCCTTGAAGCTGCTATTAGACCAGAACCTCTCGCACCGTATGCTTAGAGAGCTAGAAGCCGCTTTCCCAGGCTCAACTCAGGTCGGCCGAATCGGCCTTGACACCGCCGACGATAAAAGTATCTGGCAGTACGCGAAAGATAACGGCTTCGCCATAGTCACCCAGGATTCGGATTTCCCTGAGCTGGCAACACTATATGGCGCGCCACCCAAAATGTTCTGGCTTAAATGCGGTAACCGGCCACACTGGTATGTTGAAAACTTGCTGAGCAAATACAAGTCGCGGATCAATATGTTCGGTCAATCCGATTCAGCATCAGTGCTAGAAGTTTTTTGAAGAACGCTTTATACCAGTCCGACCCCGGTTTCATTTCCCTTCTTCTTTTTAGGTCGTCCTGCTTTACCGGGCCGCACGCGACGGGATAAGGCAAACTCTATTTGATCTTTGAATTTATCGCTGCCATAGACTCGGCATTGGTTAAGACTGTCTCGGATCAACGCCAGACTCCGGGGTTCTATCTGCGCGTTGAACAGATTGCGGTAGGCGGCTTGGCGCGCTTCCGCCGTTGCGCCAAGCGCGTTGTATTGCGGGGGCGGGGTTATGATTTCGTCCACCGCTCCCAAAGCATTTGATCGGTAACTGGACCAGCGATAATCCGCTAGATGGTCCACCATATTCTCAGCGCGTACCGGATTGAGTTCGATATAGCGCTGGCAGGTCAGTAGATAGCGATCGGAATCGATTAAGGCCGCTTTGTAACGGCCTTCCCACAGCGTCCCGCTGCGCTGATAGGTTTGGTTGATGTAGGTTACGTAACGTCGGCCCAGACTCTGCATGGTTTTACTAATACCGTCCGGGCGGTGCGGTGTCATTAGTAGATGCACATGATTTGTCATTAGCACGTAGGCGTGTATGTCACACTTGCCGCTCTCACTTGCGGTTTTCAAATCCTGCAAATAGCGAATGTAATCTTCGTCTGCAAAGAACGTAACCTGGCGGTTGTTGCCACGCTGGATTACGTGTTGCGGTATTCCCGGTAGTGGGTAACGGCGGTGACGGGGCATGAAGGTAAGATGCAGTTTGATTTTGAGTGAGCTTATCTCTTAATCGGCAATAATACCAATCTGACCCCTATTACCTC
>JBDNIO010000010.1:0-9379 GCA_041688215.1 Salinisphaeraceae bacterium
GCCTCACGCCTCACGCCTCACGCCTCACAACGGCTTGATAAGTACCATGGAATTACGCGTGTAGTTGTAGAGCTGCTGTTTGGCCAGCGGCAAATCCTGCAGTTGCGCGGGCTTGAAGCCACGCTCTACAAACCAGTGTGGCGCCTTTGTGGTTAACGCGAACAGTGTGGACAGCTGCATTTCCCGGGCGCGCTTTTCGACCTGGGCAAGCAGCCGGTCGGCGCGCCCCTGTTGCCGGTACTCTGGCAATACGGCGACGCAGGCGACTTCGCCTATTTTTTCCTCGGGGTAGGGCATGAGTGCGCAGCAGGCGGTTATCAGGCCGTCGCGCAGCATTACGGTGAAGTTGCCGATTTCCAGTTCCAGTTGTTCGCGCGAGCGGGCAACGAGTGCACCACTGACTTCCATGGGGTTGATCAGATTCAGCAGGCCGCCGGCGTCTTCGGCATCGGCCTGACGTACGGTGTCGTAGCTGTCGCCAGTGATCAAGGTGCCTGCGCCATCGCGGTTGTAAAGCTCGCGCAGCAAGGCGCCGTCCTGATCAAAACTGACCAGATGCGCCCGCGTTACCCCCGCCCTGCAGGCGGTAACGGCCGCTTGCAGGCGGGCGGTGTCTGCGGCGTCAATCGTCTTGTTTTCGGCCAACAGGGTATCGACGTCTTCCAGGCTCAGCTGGGAAGGGATCGCGGCATGGCGCCGATGCAACTCCTGCTTACCGTGTAGAAAAATCAGCTTGTCTGCGCCTAGGGCCGAGGCGGTTTGGGTTGCCACGTCTTCAGCAAACAGATTGAAAATTTCTCCGGTAGGCGAATAGCCGACTGGGGAGAGCAATACGATGTGCCCGCGATCCAGATGGGCGCCAAGCGCCGCGGTATCCACGCGCCGTACTTCGCCGGTGTGCTGATGGTCTACCCCGTGTTGAATGCCCAGCGGCTTGGCAATTACCAGATTGCCGCCGGCCACGCGCAGTCGCGCGCCGGCCATGGGCGTGCTGGCCAGACCGGTGGAGAGCAGGGCTTCGATTTCCATGCGCAAACTGCCGACTGCGCGTTTTACGCATTCCAGCGCCGCGCTGTCGGTAACCCGCACGCCGTGCACGATTTGGGTTTGTACACTGGCGGCATCCAGCGCGACATCAATCTGTGGCCGCGCGCCGTGTACCAGCACGATGCGCACGCCCAGGCTGTGTAGTAGTGCGATGTCGTAAATGAGTGCGGCGAAGCTGCCCATGGTCGCGGCTTCGCCGGGCAGGGCGACCACAAACGTGCGTCCACGATGCGCGTGGATGTAGGGCGCACTGTTGCGCAAGGCGTCTATTAAAGACGCGCGTTCCTGGATCAGTGTTTCTTTTGGCTGCGTTTTTGTCATCTTGAAGTTTTCAGGCAATACAGAAATGCTCGATCAGTCCGCGCAGAATAACGCGCATTGGTTCGATACGCTCGATGGCCAGGTATTCGTTGGGCTGATGCGCCAGGGCGATATCGCCGGGACCCAGGATTACGGTCTCCATGCCCATACGATTATAGAAAGCGCCCTCGGTGCCGAAATCCACAGAAGTGGCAGAATACTCGCTTAGTTTTTCAGCCATGCGCACGATCTCGGCGTCTGGCCGCGTATCCATGGCCGGGGTGCCTACAAACAGTTCATCGTATTCAATTTGCCAGTCGCTGCCCGCCAGCGACTGGCTGGCGCGCGCACGCAGTTCACTGCGTAAATCGTCAATATCCATGCCCGGTAAAAAACGCAAATCCACATGCAGTTCGCAGGTGGCAGGGATGCGGTTCGGGCTGTCGCCGCCGCGCAGTACGCCCAGGTTCAGGCTGGCGTGGCGAACCGGGAAGTCGTCCTCGCAAAGCTGCTGGCTCAGCTCTTCGCGGTAGCTGGCTAGCGTGTTCATCACCTGACGCATGCCGTCAATCGCATTCACGCCGTGTGCGGGATTACTGGAATGTCCGGCTTTGCCCTGGACCCGGATTGCCTCCATGAAAATCCCCTTGTGGCGATGGATGGGTACGAGGTTGGTCGGCTCTCCGATCAAGGCGTGGCGGCCCAGTTTGCGCCCACTGTTGGCCAGTACGCGCGCGCCGTCCATGCCGCATTCTTCATCCGCGCTGGCCAGGATCGTCAGCGGCGCCTTGAATTGGGCAGTAGAATATTCACGCGCCACATCTGCTGCGATGGCCAGAAAGCCTTTCATGTCGGTGGTGCCCAGGCCGTAATAGCGGCCGTCGCGTTCGCTGAGTTCAAACGGGTCGGAGTGCCAGCCCTTGTCGTCGTAGGGTACGGTGTCCAAGTGCCCGGCCAGCACCAGCCCGTTGTGGCTGTCTTCATCGATGCTGGCGCCCAGACGTGCGATCAGATTCACCTTGTCTGAATTTTCGGGCAACGCCATCAGCTCGCACGTAAAGCCAAAGTCATCCAGCCAGCCGGACAGTAATTCGGCGACCGGACGATTGCTCATATCCAGCGCCGGGTCGGCGCAGCTTACCGAGGGCTGTGCGATTAATCCGGCGATCATCTCCCGCAGCTCGGGTTGTGATTTAGTCGTTTTCATGAAAACAGTATAACGGCCGACAACCCGCAACGGCTTTGTTTAACATACAGGCTGTAGTTGTGGTATTCGCGCCGGTGGTGGAATTCATATTGCTGTAAGCAAATACTGACATTGTGTGTTTTAATCGTAAATCCAGGTCCTGATAACCAAGCCGTGCCCAAGAGAAAAATAATCAAGAAATAATAATCGCGGAAAAATTATGCTGACACCTATCAAATTCGCAAACGCCCTTGCCATTCTGGGGCTGATGCTTGCTTGCCCCGTTGCACAGGCCCAGAACGCCAGCGACGATGCGCAACAGAACCGCGCACATTCAAAGCCGCAAGCGCGTGTATTTATAGATCCAAAAATCGGTGAGCGACGTTTGCCCAGTGCCGATGAACGTGAGCAAATGCGCCAATATGCGCAGCCGCAACCGCAGACGATGCAGGTCACACATCGTGACGGTATGCGCTTTGTTCACGTACCTGTGGACCGGCGCATGCAGCTGCAAGCCGAAGTAAACGCACAAGGCCAGGTGCGCAGCTACCATGGCGAGGAGCAAAGCCATGATTAATTCCTGGCTCAAGCCTGTCTGGTTGCCCTTATTGCTTGGTCTGGGGATGTCGACGGCACAAGCCGCTAACATTGTTGTGGTTAATAATGATAGTCCCGATGAAGGCTTTAACGACACGACGCCTGCTACACCAGTGGGCGGTAATCCCGGCACCACGCTCGGCCAGCAACGCCTGAATGCATTGCAGTTTGCAGCCAATTTGCTGGGCGCGCGCCTGGCGAGCAACATCACCATTCCCATTGATGCGGAATTTAACCCGCAACAGTGCTCACCTGGCAATGCCACCCTGGCTGCAGCCGGTGCAACCACGCTGGTAGCAGACTTTCGCAATGCGCCGTTTGCGGATACGTTTTATCCGGTCGCACTAGCCAATGCACTGGCCAACGAAGACCTGGCCGCTGGCCCGGATATCGGTGCTACCTTTAACAGCGGCATCGATAATAATCCGGAGTGTCTGACCGGCATGGACTGGTATTACGGGTTTGACGACAACCCGCCCGGCAACGACCTGAATTTTATTTCTACTGCCACTCACGAGCTTGTTCATGGGCTGGGTTTTGCAACCTTTACCAACCTGATTACCGGACAATTTGTCGAAGGCACGCCAGACGTCTACGCCAGGTTTATCCGTGACCTGATTATGGGCGCAACCTGGCCGGAACTTACCGCGCCACAGCGGGTAGCGTCGGCCTCAAACGACGGCAATCTGGTCTGGGATGGGCCGAGCACTATAAGTCAAGCTGCGCCCACACTTGCTAACGGTACTAACCAGGGTTGGGTGCAACTGTTCGCACCCGCACCTTCGCAACCAGGTTCCTCGGTATCGCATTGGGATACCGACGTTGCCCCGAATGCGCTGATGGAACCCTTCGATACTGCAGACGTGTTCGTAACCCAGGGTATCGGGCTGGCGACCTGCCTGTTACAGGATGTCGGCTGGACGCTGATCAACAATACACGGTGCCCGGATGGTGCGCCGCTGTCACGACAACCTTCTAGTGACGACGATGTCGATCTGAGCGAGGGCGATCCCCCGCCAGCAAGCGGTGGTCCAAGCTCGGGGGGCGGCAGCAGTGGCGGTTGCGTACTTGCCGGCGGCACACCCGATCCCTTCTTTCCGCTACTGGTGCTGGCCGCCATGCTGTTCCTGCGCCAGCGTCGCGTCTGAATACATCGGTTTCCAGGCGATGGTCTGACCCCGCGTTATGCGGGGCGTTGCTGGCGGGTCCCGCAACCTGTCTGCTGCTTGCCTTATTACCTGCAGTGGAACTTTTGCCGGGCAGGCAGCTTTCAGGGAAAAGTGTCTGGTGGCCTGCGCTACTGGTCATCGTGGTCTACCCGATTCTGGAAGAATGGATATTTCGCGGCAACCTGCAGCCCTGGCTGGCGCTGCGACTGCCACCCAGGCAGGGGTTATTATCCTGGCCAAATCTGGCGACCAGCGCGGTGTTCACGGCGCTGCATTTTGCCTTTCACCCGCCGCTGTGGGCGGCAGCCGTTTTTTTGCCGTCGCTAGTATTCGGTTTTTTTCGCGAACGTCATAATCGCCTGGATACACCCATTGCGCTGCACGCCGCTTACAACGCCAGTTATCTGTTGCTGCTAGCGGGTTAGGCGGGTTAGATAAGTAATTCGCACCGACCCGGCTACAATTTGTTAGCCTAACGCGCCAAAAGCAACCCCAGCGAAGAAGTCCATGTCCGCAGCAACCCAATACGATGCCCTGAGCCACGCGTTAAGCCAGAAAGGCTCGGTGCAGGATCCAGCCGAAATCCACGGCACTTTGAGCGGTATTCTCTGCGTGCGCGAAGATGCCGACCCCCATGAAGCGCTGGAAGATGCACAGGAACTCGAGCTCACCGCGCCCATGGCCGCCTTGCGTGAAGTTATTCTGGAGTCGCTGTTTGATTCCGAGTCCGGCTTTATGCTGCTGTTGCCCGGCGACGACGCAGCCCCGCTCGCGGCAAGAGTCAAGGCGCTGGCGCGCTGGTGTTCCGGTTTTGTTTACGGCCTGGCGAGCCAGCCAGAATTTGATTTGCAGGGTTTGTCGCCGGAAGTTCAGGAGGTCATTCAGGACATCACAGAACTTGGCCGCGCGGCGATTACCGCGGATGACGCTAGCCCGGAAGGCGCAGAGCGCGATTACGCGGAACTGGTGGAATACGTGCGTGTGGGCGTGCAGCTGGTATTCCTGGAACTGCGGCCCGCGCGTCAGGAAGATGCGCAGCCCGCGCGTTTGCACTAATTGACGGATAAATTGAAAATTTCGGCGGCCGAATTCGCTGATCGCCGCGCCCGCCTGATGGCGGCGATGGGCGAGGGCAGCATTGCAATAATCCACGCGGCAGGCGAGCGCATACGCAACCGCGACGTGCATTACCCGTTCCGGCAAGACAGCTATTTTCTCTACCTTACCGGCTTTAACGAACCCGACGCGGTGGCCGTGCTTATCCCCGGCCGCGAAGCCGGCGAATTCCTGCTGTTCTGCCGCGACCGTGACCCAGAACGCGAAATATGGGACGGCCTGCGCGCCGGCCCCGAAGGCGCCCAACGTGATTATGGTACGGACGAATCGGCGCCGATTGCCGAATTCGCCAACGGCCTGAATAGTCTGCTCGTCGGTCGTGAACGTCTGTTTTATAACCTCGGGCAAAACCAGGCGCATGATCAGCAATTGTTCAACACCTTGAACACTCTGCGCGAACAAGGCCGGCGCGGGCTCAAGGCGCCGCCGGAACTGGTCACCCTCGACAGCCTGTTACACGAAATGCGGCTGTTCAAAAGTTCAGCCGAAGTCAATCTAATGCGCCACGCGGCACAAACCTCGGCGCGCGCGCACCGCGCGGCGATGCAGGCCTGCAAACCGGATATGCCGGAATATCAAATCGCGGCGCAACTGCATTATGAATTCGCCGTCGATGGCATGGAGCCGGCGTACCCCTCAATCGTCGGCGGCGGCGCCAACGCCTGCATCCTGCATTACATAGAAAACAATGCGGCCCTGCGCGATGGCGATGTCCTGCTAATCGACGCGGGCGCAGAATATCGGGGTTATGCCGCCGATATTACCCGTAGCTTTCCCGTCAACGGCAAATTCACTACGCCCCAGCGCGAGATTTATGATCTCGTTCTAAGCGCACAATTGGCCGCAATCGATGCCGTGCGGCCGGGCAACGACTACTACGCACCCCATCGCGCCGCGGTGCGTATTCTCACCGAAGGCCTGCGTGACCTGGGTTTTCTGGATGGAGAAGTCGACGAACTGATCGAGCGCGAAGCCTATCGCGACTTCTATATGCACGGTACCGGCCACTGGCTGGGTATGGACGTGCACGACGTGGGTGATTACAAGCAAAACAATGAGTGGCGCGAGCTCGAAGCCGGCATGGTCGTGACTATCGAACCGGGTCTGTACATCCGCGCCGGCAACGACAACGTACCCGAACGCTATTGGGATATCGGCATCCGCATCGAGGACGATGTGTTGGTGACTGAAAGCGTGCCCGACGTATTAAGCCGCGATGTGCCCAAGTCAGCCGCTGAAATCGAGGCCTTGATGGGTGGCCGGGGTTAATTTTAATTATGGCTGGTAACTCTACCCCTCATCCGTCTTCTCCCCGCCAGCGGGGACAAGGGAGTGGGACATCAAAAACGCTTTGCGATTTCGATGTATTGGTTATTGGCGGCGGCATGGCCGGCGCCAGCTTCGCCTGCTTGCTGGCCGACACCAGGCTGCGCATCGGCATGGTCGAAGCGGTTGAACTCTCGGCGCCCGAACAACCCAGCTATGACGAACGCACCACAGCGCTATCCTGGGGCACGCGCGGCCTGTTTGCAGGCCTGGGCGTCTGGGATGCGTTATCCGCCGACGCCGCGCCCATCCGCCATCTGCATGTTTCCCAACAGGGCCGCTTCGGCGCCACCCGCGTAAGCCACGCCGATTACAACGTGGATGCACTGGGCTATGTGTTGCCCAATCGCGTGTTGGGGCGCGCACTGTATGCGCGCCTTGAAGGCCAGAAAAATATGACAATAATCGCACCCGCGCAATTTATCGGGCTAACCCAGGAGCCCGACTGCGTCGTGGTGGAAATCTCGGACGCGCAGGGCGAACGCACGCTGCGTACCCGTCTGCTGGTGGGTGCCGATGGCGCCCGCTCGCCGGTACGTGAAGCCCTGGGCATCCACGCTCAAGTTCACGATTACGAACAAAAAGCCATAGTCACTACCATCACGCCGGGCAGGGCGCACGCCGATACCGCCTACGAGCGTTTTACCCCGGACGGCCCATTGGCCATCCTGCCGCGTGCGGGCAATCAGTGCGCAGTGGTCTGGACGTTGCCGAGTGCACAGGCCGACAGCTATTGCGAAATGGCCAAGGCGGATTTTCTGCAAGCATTACAAGACTGTTTTGGTTATCGTCTGGGCGAGCTAAGTGAGGTTGGCGAGCGCGTGCGCTATCCATTGCTGCGTCTGGTTTGCAATAACCCGACCGCCGCGCGTGCCGTGCTGGTTGGCAACGCCGGTCACAACCTGCACCCGGCCGCTGCGCAGGGCTTTAATCTGGCCATGCGTGACATCGCCGCGCTCGCGCAGTTGTTGACGCACGCGGATGCAAGCAATTCCGACGCCGGTAACAGCGAACTCATCCGGCTGTGGCACGAATCCCGTCATGCCGACCAGCGCCGCGTGAGCGACTTTACCGACCGCATTGTGCGCGTATTTTCCAACCAGGTGCCGGGCCTGGGTATGGCACGTTCTCTGGGTCTGGTTGGGCTGGAATTGCTACCCACGATCAAACACGACATGGCGCGGCGCAGCATGGGTCTGGCAATGCCGTGGCAAGACAGGGCCAAAGCATGAAGCACGCACAGGAGCCTGATTACGATGTATTGATCATCGGCGGCGGCATGGTCGGCGCCGTGCTCAGCGTGGCACTGAATCAAGCGGGTTTCAGCGTCGGCCTGGTTGAAGCCGAACGCCCGCCGGCATTTGACGGATCCGGCGATTACGATTTACGCGTATCGGCGATTTCGCCGGCCTCGCGTTACCTGCTGGAAAATCTCGGCCTGTGGTCGCAGGTGGCGCAAAGCCGCATCAGTCCCTATCGCGCTATGCGCGTGTGGGATGCGGGTGGGCGCTCCTTGCTGGAATTCGAACACACCGCGCTGGGTCTGCCCGAGCTGGGCCACATTGTTGAAAACAATCTTATTGTCGACAGCGCCTGGGCGGAGCTGGGCGATGTTCGGGTTTTCTGCCCGGCCAAACTTACCGATGTCGCGGTGCATAAAACCCACGCCGAAGCGTTTCTTGACGACGATAGCGTAATCACTGCCAAGCTGATCATAGGCGCCGAAGGCGCAGGTTCGCCGGTGCGTAAATACGCCGGCATCCGCACCACCGGCTGGGCCTACGGACAGCGTTGTACGGTAGGCAGCGTAACTACCGAAAAAAGCCACCAGGCCATCGCCTGGCAACGTTTTCTCCCTACCGGGCCGGTAGCTTTCCTGCCGCTGGCCGACGGCAGTTGCTCACTGGCGTGGCACGCCGACGAACCGCTGGCGCGCGAATTGGCCGAACTCGACGACGCTGCGTTTTGTGCGCGTTTAACCGCGGCCAGCGGCGCAGTGCTGGGTAAGGTGACTTCAATCGGCAAGCACGCCGCCTTTCCGTTGCGATTCATGCACGCGGATGAATATGTGCGCCCTCGAATCGCATTGGCCGGTGACGCGGCGCATGTATTGCATCCCATGGCGGGCCAGGGCGTAAATCTGGGTTTGCTGGATGTGGCGGTGCTCACCCAAGTACTGGAACGCGGCCGCAAAGCCGGGCGCGATCTCGGCGACATCGCCTTGCTCAAACGCTATCAGCGCGCCCGCAAAACCGACAATCTAATCATGATGGCCGCTACCGACGGCATCAAGCGCCTGTTTGGTACGGATACGCCGTTGTTCGGGCGTCTGCGTGATCGCGGCATCGCCGCAGTCGATGCTTTCAGCCCATTAAAACAGATCATGATTCGCCAGGCCGCAGGTATTTCTGGCGATTTACCACCTCTGCTACGACAAGGCTGAATTGCATTGACGTGTTATGAGGCGCCGATAATATTTCACGCCTCACGCCTCACGCGCAGCATATTCCAATCCCAAAATGAGTCTGAAGGTTAGCGAAAAGAGTCAGCTGGCTTTCATCCGTTCGAAGATAGATTCAAAGAGTGAGTGTCTGGCGTTTTGTAGACGTTTAGCGGCTTCATTATCACTGATTGCATA